>JAGNLM010000003.1 GCA_017999615.1 Gammaproteobacteria bacterium
GCTGACGCCGGGGGCTGACAGTGCCGCTGCCCGGGCGCTGCTGAAGTATCTGCAGGGCGACGCGGCGCGGACCGTGATCCGGTCCTTCGGCTACGACCTGTAGCCGGGGCAGGGTCGGGGCCGGGGTCGGGGCAGGGCAGGGGCAGGGCAGCAGCAGGGCAGGGGGTGGAGCGCACGATGGGCTTCAGTGATGCGGACCTGGGGGCGATCTGGCTGACGCTGAAGCTGGCGACGGTCACCACCACGCTCCTGCTGCTGGTGGGCACGCCGCTCGCGTGGTGGCTCGCGCGCACCCGCTCCCGCTGGAAGGGGCCGGTCGGCGCGGTGGTGGCCCTGCCGCTGGTGCTGCCGCCGACCGTGCTCGGCTTCTACCTCCTGGTGGCGATGGGTCCCCACGGTCCCATCGGCCAGCTGACCCAATGGCTCGGCCTGGGGACCTTGCCCTTCACGTTCCCCGGGCTGGTGGTGGCCTCGGTGGTCTACTCCATGCCGTTCGTGGTCCAGCCGATCCAGAACGCCTTCGAGGCGGTGGGTGAGCGCCCGCTCGAGGTGGCGGCGACCCTGCGGGCCTCCGCCCTCGACCGCTTCTTCACCGTGGCCCTGCCCCTGGCCCGTCCGGGCTTCATCACCGCTTCGATCCTGGGGTTTGCCCACACCGTCGGCGAGTTCGGGGTGGTGTTGATGATCGGAGGCAACATCCCCGGGGTCACCCGGGTGGTGTCGGTGCAGATCTACGACCACGTGGAGGCCCTGGAATACGCCGAGGCCCACTGGCTGGCGGGGATGCTGATGGCGTTCTCGTTCCTGGTCCTGCTCGCCCTCTACGGTTTCCGGCCGGGCCGATGGCAGCGCTAGGCGCGGACGCGATCCGGGCCGTCTTCCGGCTCGGCTGGCCCGGCTTCACCCTGGACGTCGATCTGACTCTGCCGGGCCGGGGCGTGACGGGCCTCTTCGGCCCCTCCGGCTCCGGCAAGACCACCGTCCTGCGCTGCGTGGCCGGCCTCGAGCAGGCGTCCGCGGGCCTGCTCACGGTAGCCGGCGAGGTCTGGCAGGACGGGGAGCGCTTCGTGCCGACCCACTGCCGGCCGCTCGGCTATGTGTTCCAGGAGGCGAGCCTCTTCCCGCACCTGAGCGTGCGCCGCAACCTCGAGTACGGGCTGAAGCGGGTGCCGGCGGCCGAGCGGCGGGTCTCGCTGGAGCGTGCCATCGAGCTCCTTGGCATCGGCCACCTGCTGGACCGCCGGCCGGACCGCCTCTCCGGCGGCGAGCGCCAGCGGGTGGGGATCGCGAGGGCGCTGGCTGTGAGTCCACGGCTGCTGTTGATGGACGAGCCGCTCGCCGCCCTGGACCTCGCCCGGCGGCGGGAGCTCTTGCCCTACCTGGAGCGCCTGCACGAGGAGCTCACGGTGCCGGTCCTCTACGTGAGCCACGCCCCCCAGGAAGTGGCGCGGCTCGCCGACCACCTGGTGGTGATGGACGGGGGCCGGGCGGTGGCGAGCGGGCCCCTCGCGGAGACCCTGGCGCGGCTCGACCTGCCGGTCCGGCTCGGCGAGGACGCTGGCGTGGTGCTGGAGGCGGTGATTGGCAAGCGCGACGCCGACTGGAGTCTGGCGCGGGCCGACTTCCCCGGCGGCAGCCTCTGGGTGGAGGACACCGGCCTGCCCATCGGGAGGCGGGTGCGGGTGCGAATCCTCGCCCGGGACGTCAGCCTCGCCCTGGAGCGCCCCGAGCACACCAGCATCCAGAATCTGCTGCCAGGCCAGGTGGCGGAGGTGAGCGGCGAGTCCCACCCGGCCCTGACCCTGGTGAGGGTCCAGGTGGGGGACTCCCCGGTGACCGCCCGCCTCACCCGGCGCTCGGCCGGGCAGCTGGGCCTGGCGCCGGGCAAACCGGTGTGGGTGCAGGTGAAGGCGGTCGCCCTCATCGGCTGACCGCCACCTGTGCACCTAAGGAGAGGGCGCAGCCCTTGGCGGCTGCGCCCGATCCCGCGGACCGTCAGAGAACCTACCACCACCTGCCGTGGGAACGGCCACGGTTGTAGTCGCGCCCGTGGTCCTTACCGGGGTGAAAGTCCTGGCGCCCGCCGTAGCGATGGTTATCCCTTGCGCTGTGCCTGAGCGAGTGGTGACCGCGGTCACTGTCGTGGCGATCGTGGCTTGCGCGGTTGACCCGTTGAGCGGCACGGTCCCCGCGGACATCCGAGTGCTGGGCGCGCTGGTGATCGCCCCCGCGACGGTCGAACTGGTGCGGTTGGGTACGGGTTTCCGCGAACCCGCGGTGCAGGCCAGCGTCCCCGCGCGTGTGGTCCCGTGCCTCCGCGAGGTTGGACAGTCCAAGAGCTGCAACGGCGAGGGCGACGAACGTGTACTTGAGGCTGTTCATTGTCTGCTCTCCTCTGTCTTGGCGAAGGCACCTGCCTTTGCCCGCGCAGTCAGACTAGGGAGAAGATGCTGAACGACGCCTGAACCTCTACCATCGCGTCCGCAGTGATGGGGTTGAGAGTCTCGCGCGACCCGGGAGGGACTTGGTTGAGTTTTCGGTGGTTGCTCTGGTCGCTGGCCAGCCCTTCTCAGGTGTTGCTCGCGCTTGTCGTGGCGGGGATCCTCCTGACTCTGGTCATCCGTCACCGCGCGGGTCCGGCCTCGAGAGGTGCGCGTATCGGCGCGGCGCTCACCCTGGTCGGAGGCGCGGGCCTGGCGCTCTTCGGGTTCCTCCCCGTCAGCCACTACTCGACGCATCTTCTTGAGTCGAGATTCCCGATCCCGGAGCCCCTTGCGGATGTGGCTGGCATCATCCTGCTGGCCGGGTCGGAGCGGCCAGGGGCCTCAGACGCCTTCGGCGAGCCCCAGTTGGGCGAGCAAGGCAGCCGCTACATCACGGCCCTACGCCTCGCAAACCGGTACCCCAATGCCCGGCTGATCTATACGGGCGGCAGCCGCAGTGCGCCCGGGAAAGGGCCACTCGGCACCCAGTCTGCCGTCGCCACGGCGATTCTGGAAAGCGTCGGTCTGGACCCCGCTCGGATTGTCTATGAGCTGGAGTCAAACGATTCCTGCGATCACCCACGCAACGTCCGCGCACTCGTCCAACCTGCGGCGGGGGAACACTGGGTCGTGGTGACCACGGCGATGCACATGCCGCGAGTCGTTGCCTGCTTCAGGGCTGCGGGTTGGCCAGAGATCATCCCCTATCCAACCGACTTCAAGGTCGAGCTGGGTTCCTGGGACATCTCCACTTTTCAGGTCGTCGATAACCTTCGGCTTCTCGACGCATCCATGCATGAATGGGTGGGGCTTCTTTACTACCGCCTGACAGGCAGAATCCAGGAGCTCTTCCCAGCTCCATGACTGTTCCCTTCAGAGTCAACGTGAAGGAATCGCCGGGGCAGGGAAACCGCAGAAATTCTTTCTGCACTCTCCGACTATCCAGCCCCTCGAGCCCCTGACCGCGGACTCCCGGACCTGCCGTCGTGCACCTCGATGGTGGAATGCACGATCTCCTGGTGCACGGAAAGCCATTCCCGCACGCGATCCGGGGTCAGGCGCGCATCGTGGGTCACCACGCTGAGCGCGCAAGAGTAGGCATTCTTGCCGACACGCCAGACGTGCAGGTCGGCGATCCGACTTCCCCCTCGGTCGGGGCCCTTCTCCACCGCTTCACGGATCTCGTTCACCACCGTGTGGTCCATCTCCCGGTCGAGGAGCACCTTGCCTGTCTCCGTCAGCAGGTTGCGCGCCCAGAGGGCGACCAGCGCGGCTCCGACCATGCCCATCACCGGGTCGAGCCAGGACCAGCCGCGCCACCACCCGCCAGCCAGGGCAACGATCGCCAGCACGGAGGTCACCGCATCCGCGAGGACATGCAGGTAGGCGGACCGGAGGTTCAGGTCATGATGGTGATGCGCACCTTGGTGGTGGTGCTCGTGCCCGTCGTGGTCGTCGTGGTGCTCGTGCCCGTCGTGGGCGTCGTGGGCGTCGTGGGCGTCGTGCGCGTCGCCCAGTATCAGTGCCGAGACGAGATTGACCGCAAGGCCGACCGCCGCGATCGTCATCGCCTCCGGATAGTGGATCACCTGGGGTGCGAGGAGGCGCTCCAGGGAGCCGAGGACCATGAGGGCGGCGACGACGAGCAGGAAAACGGCACTCGCGAAACCGCCGAGGATCTCGATCTTCCAGGTCCCGAAGGCAAAGCGTGGGTCACCCGCGTACCGCCGGGCCCCCGCATAGGCGAAGGCGCTGACGCCAATGGCAACGGCGTGCGAGCTCATGTGCCACCCGTCGGCCAGCAGCGCCATGGAGTTGTAGGCCCAGCCGGCCACGATCTCGACAACCATGGTGAGCGCGGTGATCCACACGACGAGCCGCGTGCCGCGCTCCCCGGCCTGGTTCCCGGAGTCGAACACGTGCTCGTGAGTCCACGCGGAGATGTCGTGTGTCTGCACGGGCCGTTCCCTCCTTCGCCGAGAGGCCATCAATATACAGGCGTGATAGGGCCCTGGCAGCTTCGCTCGCAGGTTCTCGGATATCCAGGGTCGGCGCGGGTATCATCGCCCGCGAGGCCGGAAACGTCCGGGAGGCGGTTCATGCGCGAAATCGGCGGGGGAGGGTCTCCGGCCGCGAATGCAGTGGCGTGTCGGAAGGTGCTTTCCGCCCTGACGGCGGTCCTGATCCTCGTGCCGGGTTGCGCACCGGTCGGGCCGGACTACCAGAAGCCGGAGCTCCCGGTGCCGGCCGCCTGGAGCAGCGGGGGGCTTCCGGGCGAGGCGGTGACCGGGGCGCCGGCCGGGGAGCTTTCCCGGTGGTGGGAGCGGCTCGGGGATGACACCCTGACCGGGCTCATCGAGCAGGCCCTCGCGGGGAGCACCGACGTCCGGACCGCGCAGGCGCGGCTCCGGGAAGCGCGGGCCCGCCGGGGGGTGGCGGCCGCGGGGCTGTTCCCGACCGTCACGGCCTCGGGCTCCGCCAGCCGCAGCTGGAAGAGCGACTCGGACTACGGCCCCGGCGACACGAGCTCGCTCTACAGCGCGGGCTTCGACGCCGCGTGGGAGCCGGACGTCTTCGGCGGCACCCGCCGCGGGATCGAGGCGGCCCAGGCCGACCTGGAATCGGCCGAGGCCGACCTGCACGCCGCGCAGGTCTCCCTTGCCGCGGAAGTGGCGCTCAACTACGTGGACGCCCGCTCGTACCAGACGATGTTGGCCATCGCGCAAAAGAACCTCGCCAGCCAGTCCGAGACCTACCAGCTCACCGACTGGCGCACCCAGGCGGGGCTGGCCACGTCGCTCGACGTCGAGCAGGCGCGCACCAACCTGGAGCAGACGCGCGCGAAGATCCCGACCCTGACCGCCGCCCTGGCCGAGGCGGAGCATCGCCTCGCCGTGCTCCTGGGGCAGGCTCCCGGGGCGGTGCGGCAGACGATGGCCGCCGCGGCGCCCGTCCCGGCGGTCCCCGACGCCGTGGCGGCGGGGATCCCCGCCGACGCCCTCGGGAACCGGCCCGACGTCCGGGTGGCGGAGCGCAGGCTGGGCGCGGAGACGGCGCGGGTCGGGCAGGCGGTGGCCGCCAGATATCCCGGCTTCAACCTGAACGCGTCGATCGCCCTGGACGCACTCACCCTGGGCGGCCTGGACGCGGGGGGCATCTTCACCCGGAGCCTCCTGGGGAGGGTGGTGGCGCCTGTCTTCGACGCGGGGCGGCTCCGTCAGCAGGTGGAGGTCCAGGACGCGGTGCAGGAGCAGGCACTGATCGGCTACGAGGCCACCGTCCTGACCGCCCTGGAGGAGGTGGAGAATGCCCTCGTGTCGCTGTCCGAGAACCGCAGGCGGCAGTCTTCGCTTCGCGCCGCCGTGGAGGCGGCCCGCAACGCCGCCCTGCTCGCCCGCCACCGATATACGGCGGGGCTGATCGACTTCCAGACGGTGCTCGACACGGAGCGCACGCAGCTCACCGTCGAGGAAGCGCTGGCGAACGCGCAGGCCGGGGGGGCCACGGCGCTCATCCAGCTCTACAAGGCGCTCGGCGGAGGCTGGCAACTGGATGCGCCCGGCAGCGGGGCAGCCGAGAGCGAGGGGGGGAGGACATGACCGATACGCGGGGCAAGGGCAGGGAGGACGTCTCCGTGCTCCTCGAGACGGGGAAGACGAGCCGCTTCCGCAGGTTCCTGCCGTGGGCCGCCGCCGCGCTCCTGGCCGTGCTGCTGGCCGCCGGCTACGCGTACCTGCGCCCGGCGGGAACGGGCAAGGCGCCGACATACCTCACCGATGCGGTCACGCGGGGGAACCTGGTCGTCACCGTGTCGGCGACCGGAAATCTGAAGCCGACGAACCAGGTGGACGTCGGCAGCGAGATCTCCGGGACGATCGAGGCCGTGCTCGTGGACGACAACGACCAGGTGACCCGGGGGCAGGTCCTGGCGCGCCTCGACACATCCCGCCTCGAGGACCAGGTGACGAAGGACCGCGCCGGGCTCGAGGCGGCCCAGGCCCAGGTGCTGCAGATGCGGGCGACGGTCGAGGAGGCGCGCGCCGAGCTGGCCCGGCTGCGGCGGGTGTCGGAGCTCTCCGGGGGGAAGGTGCCGTCGAAGGCCGAGCTCGACGCCGCGGAGGCGGCGCTCAAGCGCGCCGAGGCCAACGCGGTGGGGGCCGTGGCCTCGGTCGCTCAGGCCCGCGCCACGCTCAAGTCGGACGAGACGAACCTGTCCAAGGCGATCATCAAGTCGCCGATCGACGGCGTCATCCTGTCGCGGAAGGTGGAGCCGGGGCAGACCGTCGCCGCCTCGCTGAACTCCCCGGTGCTGTTCACCATCGCCGAAGACCTCTCCAAGATGGAGCTCGAGGTGAACGTGGACGAGGCCGACGTCGGAAGCGTGCGCGAGGAGCAGGAGGCGACCTTCGGGGTGGACGCCTGGCCCGACCGCAAATACCCGGCGCGCATCAAGCGGGTCGCGTACGGGTCGACGGAGTCGGAAAACGTCGTTTCGTACCCCGCGCTCCTTTCGGTGAGCAACTCCGACCTGTCGCTGCGCCCCGGGATGACGGCGACCGCGGAGATCGTCACGGCAAAGCGCCAGGGCGTGCTGCTGGTGCCCAACGCCGCGCTGCGCTTCGCTCCCGAAGTCCCCTCCGCGCAGGCCGGGGCGCCGAAAAAGAGGAGCGGCGGAGGGCTCGTCGGCACCCTGATGCCGCGCCCGCCCCGCGCTGCGTCGACGAAGCCCTCGAACAGCGCCCCGGTGAAGGGGGGAGGGCAGCAGCAGGTGTACGTCCTCAAGGACGGGGTCCCGACGGCCGTGCCGGTGACCGTCGGGGTGACCGACGGGCGGACGACCGAGCTGCTCTCCGGTGACCTGGCCGAGGGGACCCGGGTGATCACCGAAGCCGTGGGGGGAGGGACGTGACCGACGCGTCCGCCCCGGCGGGCGGACCGATCATCGCGCTCGCCGGCGTCACGAAGACCTACGGCGAGGGGCAGGCCGCCTTCCAGGCGCTGCGCGGCATCGATTTCACAGTCGACGAAGGGGAGTTCGTCGCCGTGATGGGGCCCAGCGGTTCCGGCAAGTCGACGGCGATGAACATCATCGGCTGCCTCGACACGCCGACCGGCGGCACCTACCTCTTCCGCGGGGTCCACGTGGAGCGGCTGTCGCGGCGCCAGCGCGCGCTGCTCCGGCGGCATTACCTCGGATTCGTCTTCCAGGGGTTCAATCTGCTGGCGCGGACCTCCGCCCAGGAGAACGTCGAGCTGCCGCTCCTCTACCGGGGGGAGCCGGCAC
Organism: Gammaproteobacteria bacterium; assembly: GCA_017999615.1. NCBI lineage: Bacteria > Pseudomonadati > Pseudomonadota > Gammaproteobacteria > Gammaproteobacteria bacterium. Next base: position 7,768 of record JAGNLM010000003.1, read on the forward strand.
TGGTCCGGCGCGCCGCCGCCCGAGCCGCGCTCGCCGCGGTGGGCCTTGCGGGGTGGGAGGGGCACACCCAGGCCGAGCTTTCCGGGGGCCAGCAGCAGCGGGTCGCCATCGCCCGGGCCATCGCCACAGACCCCGCGATCCTGCTGGCCGACGAGCCGACCGGAAACCTCGACACGCAGCGCAGCCGGGAGATCATGGAACTGCTCTCCGGCCTCAACCGCGAAAAGGGGATCACCATCCTCATGGTGACGCACGAGCCGGACATGGCCGAGTACGCCGGCCGGGTCATCCGTTTCGTCGACGGGCTCGTCGAGTCCGACGTCCGCAGGGGGGAGGGGCGCTGATGCTGCTGAACACCCTGCTGCTGGCGATGCGGGCGATCTGGAGGAACAAGATGCGCTCGTTCCTGACCATCCTCGGCATCGTCATCGGGGTGGCCGCGGTCATCACCATGGTGACGCTGGGAAACGGCGCCACCCGCTCCGTGCAGGACCAGATCTCCAGCATGGGGAGCAACCTGCTGATGCTGCGCCCGGGGCAGCGCATGGGCCCTGCGGAAGGCGCCCCCAACTTCAAGCAGGACGACGCGGACGCGATCCGGTCGCAGATCGGCGGACTGGAGGCGGTCGCCCCGACGGTCTCCAAGAGCGTGACCGCGGTGCGGACGTCCCGCAACTGGTCGACCTCGGTCACGGGTACGACCGGCGACTGGTTCCGGGCGGGGAACTGGAAGCTCGCGGGCGGCCGGGTCTTCAGCGAGGCGGAGGAGCGCGGCGGCCAGTCGGTGTGCGTGATCGGCGGCACCGTGCGCCGGGAGCTGTTCGGGGCCGCGAGCCCGGTCGGCGAGTCGATCCGGGTCAAGCAGTTCTCCTGCGAGGTGGTCGGGGTGCTCGAGCCGAAGGGGCAGTCCGCCATGGGCAGGGACCAGGACGACGTGATCGTCATGCCGCTGCGCACGGTGCAGCGGCGCCTCACCGGCAGCCAGGACGTCAGCGTGCTGATGGTTTCGGTGAAGGAGGGGGTTTCGACCGATCGGGCGACCGTTCAGATCAAGGCGCTGATGCGCGAGCGCAGGAAGGTCGGCGACGGCGAGTCCGACGACTTCTCCGTGATGGACACCAAGGAGATCGCGCAGACGCTGACGGGCACCACCCGCATCCTGACCGCGCTGCTGGGCGCCGTCGCGGCGGTGAGCCTCCTGGTCGGCGGCATCGGCATCATGAACATCATGCTGGTGTCCGTGACGGAGCGGACCCGCGAGATCGGCATCCGCCTCGCGATCGGCGCACTGGAGGAGGAGGTGCTCCTGCAGTTCCTGATCGAGGCGGTCGTGCTGGCGTCTCTGGGAGGAGTCGTCGGCATCGCGCTGGCGGCGGGGGCATCCGCGGTGTTGGCGAAGGTGCTCGAGGTCCCGTTCCTGTTCAACCCGTTCATCAACGCGATTTCCTTCCTCTTCTCCGCCGGGATCGGGGCGGCGTTCGGCTATTTCCCGGCCCGGCGCGCGGCCAGCCTGGACCCGATCGAGGCGCTGCGGCACGAGTAGCCCGCCGCCCTCCTCATCCTCGATCCAGCCCAGCGAGCAGCCATTCGTACGTGGGCTGCACCTCGACTCCCGGCTCCTTCAAGCCCGTCAGTGCGTCGCGGTCGAGCACCAGCAGACGCCGCACGGCGCGTGAGTGGTCCTGGGCCGCTGCCGTTAACGCGCGCACCTCGCGCACCAGCGTGTCTGGCGAAGAGACATCAGCACAGACCTGAATCAGCTCCTCGCCGTTGCCGAGATATCGCGCGAGGAAATCGACCTCCAACCCGTCCCGCGTCTTCACGTACCCGACCTCGGTCCCGCGCCGCTCCAACTCGTTCAGCACGGCGGTCTCCAGTGAGTGCCCCACGTTGGAACGGCCGCTCGCGTCGAAGGCCTTGATCAGCCCCGGATCCGCCGGGTAGAGCTTCCGGGGGTTCGAGTTGCGCTGCCGCTCTGACTCGGTGGCCAGGGAAACGGCACTGAGCAGAAAGGCATCCAGCAGATGGCCGAGCAGGGCATGGACGGCGTCCTTCGCGATGGCGTGCCCCTGCGCCTTCAGGTCCTGGTGCAACCGGTGGACACTGAAGCTTCCGGCCGGATTGCGCAGGCACTGTCGCACCAGCCAGCGCAGGGCGGCAACCTGTGACACCCCGTAGCGTTCCACGACGTCGCGAAAGAGGACCGTGTCGACATAGCCCTGCAAGAGCTCGATCCGCAGCGGAGCGGGGAGGCCCTGCGTCTCGGGAAACCCGCCTTCGACCAGGAACTCACGAAACCGCTTCTCGATCAGCGACCGCTCGGCCGGGGGCCATTCGGAGGGCTTGCGCGTTGGCTCTTCGCCGTGATGACGGAGGAACTCGCGGAAGCTGAACGGGCGAATGACCGTCGCTATGCCACGACCGCGCAGTGAGGTGTGGACCTCCCGCGAGAGCATGCGCGCCGAGGAGCCAGAGACGGCGATCTCTACCTTCTCCGAATCCAGCACGCGCCGAACGAACCGCTCCCACCCGGGCACCAGCTGGACCTCGTCCAGGAACCAGTACACCGTCTCGCGCCCGCGCAGTGCGGGGTAGCGACGGTAGTACTCCTCGAGCAGGAACCCGAGCTGTTCGACGCCGAGGTCGCCGAATCGGTCGTCGTCGAAGCTGAGGTACACGGCACGCTCCGGCGGCAGGGACTGCCGGCGCTCGGCCTGCAACTGGCGGAGAAATGTCGTCTTGCCGGCGCGGCGCATGCCGATCACGGCGTGCACCTTGCCCGACACCGCCGGCAGGCGCGCGTCGCGAGGGGTCAGGGTCGGTGCCGCAGCCGGCTCCAGTGCAGCGCTCAGCTTCTCTGCCAGGACGGGATGGAGGCTCATGCGGACAGAATCTCGGTATTGTGTCCTTCTGTCAAGGACACTTTGTTAATAATGCAGCCTTCTGGAAAGGCTACCGAGGTGCGGTCCCGCGGGCGGGCCTCGCGAAGCCCGGCCAGAGGCGATGGTCCTCGTACGGAACGAGCAGCCCTTGTTCCCGCAGGCGGCGCAGATCGCGCTGTTTGGTCTTGTCCGTGCGCTTCGCGTACAGCGCCAGGTACCACGGGGCGCGCCGCAGATCCGCAAGGGACACCGGCTGTCCCGCCTTCAGGACCTGGGTGACGATGGCGTACTGGCGGGCGTTGATCTCTCTGGCGTCGTGCCGGCGCTTGACTTCCGTTTCGAAAAGCAGCACCCGAACGATGTAGTTGACGCGCCCGTGCAGGCTGTTCAGGGTGCGGAGCATGCCCTCCAGGAAGAACTCGACGAAGTCCACGTTGGGATGCGCACGGCCCGCCTCGGCCGCCTTGCGGCAGGCGTTGAAGAGCGCGTAATAGCGATGGATGTGGTCCAGGTAGTACCGCGCCTGGGCGAAGGGGGCGTACTGGAAGCCCTCGCGCAGCAGCAGGGTCGCCTCGAGGACGCGACCGACGCGGCCGTTGCCGTCCCAGAACGGATGGATCACCTCATAGTAGTAATGAACCAGTGGGGCGCGGACCAGCACCGGCAGCCCCTGGGCCTCCAGTTCGCCGTGCCAGTCCAGCAGGGCCTCCAGGAGCCGGTGCACGTCGGCGCCGAGTTGCGGCGGCTTGTGGCGGCCCCCGTGCGCCTGATCCCCCACGAAGGTGGGCAGGTGCTTCGGGTTGTCTCGTAGCAGTCCCGGCTGGTTGTGCTCGTGGGGCAGGTCCCGGGTGATGGCCTCGTGCACGGCCCGGACGAAGTCCACGCTCAGGCGCCAGTCCGGGCTCGCCGCTGCCCCCCGGGCCAGGTCGTAGGCCGCCTTGATGTTGACCGCGCGACGCTGCTCCACTCCCTCGACCTCTGCCGGGGGCAGGGCGAGAGCACGCTGGGTCTCTTCCTCCGTGAGGGTGCCGCCCTCGATGCTGTTGGTGCCGAAGACGCTTGAGACCACGACCTCCCGCTCCAGTTGGCCGGCGACCTGGGCCAGGGGGGAGTCGTGGAGGCGCTGCTGGGCGTCGCCCACGCGCAAGAGCAGGGTCTCCACCCGGGCAGCGTCCACGCCGACCTGGAACGTGAAGGGGCCGAAACGAGCGGTCTCGACACGCAGTCTGTACTCAGGTATCGCGAGCGCCACGGAGGATGTCCCGGGAAGTGTCCACCTTGCAGTGTCTCTTACTGCCTGATTATTATAGTAGTTATGGACGACAAAGACATCGAGCGTCCTTCAGGATGTCCTCTTGCTGGAGGCAAGGAGTTTCTGCAGTGGACATTCCACGGATCTTCAACATCACCGAAAGTGCGCACCGCATCCACAACCCGTTCACCCCAGAAAAGCTCGCCACTCTCGGCGCTGCGCTGCGTCTGGAATCGGGGGCCCGAGTGCTCGACCTCGGCAGCGGTTCGGGGGAGATGCTGTGCACCTGGGCACGCGATCACGGCGTCATCGGCACCGGCATCGACATGAGCCCGTTGTTCACCGAGCAGGCGAGACTCCGTGCCGAAGAGCTCGGCGTTGCCGACCGAGTCGAGTTCATCCACGGCGATGCTGCCGGCTATGTCTCTCACGAGAAGGTCAGTGTGGCAGCCTGTGTCGGTGCCACCTGGGTCGGTGGGGGAGTCGTCGGCACCATCGAGCTTCTGGCGCGGAGCTTGCGAACCGGCGGGGTCATCCTCATCGGCGAGCCCTACTGGCGGCAGTTACCGCCGACGGAGGATGTCGCCAGAGGGTGCCTTGCCAACTCGATATCGGATTTTCTCCCGCTTCCAGAACTTCTCGCGTCTTTGGGCCGCCTCGGCTATGACGTCGTTGAAATGGTTCTGGCCGACCAGGACAGCTGGGACAGGTACGAGGCTGCCAAGTGGCTCACCATGCGCCGATGGCTCGAAGCGAATCCCGGCGACGAGTTCGCCAGAGAGGTTCGAGCCGAGCTGACCTCGGAGCCCGTGCGTTACGCCAGGTACACGCGGGAATACCTCGGGTGGGGCGTGTTCGCGCTGATGGCGCGCTAGGTTTCGGGGCCCTACCGTGCGAACGCGAGCTTCGCGTTCTGCTCCTGGATCTGCTTCACCTGGGCTGTCACTGCTGACTGGAGCAGCTGCACGCGCCCCATCTGAAGGGCTGCCATCACGTCGTCGAGGCTGGTGCTCATCTGAAGGTCCTCCGGTCGTCAGTGTGAGGTTTCCGCGAGGTCTCGGATCGGATTGAAGGGCGCCACCACCCTTCGCAGGGCGTCGCACAATCGGCGCTCCTCCCGAACGAAGCGCAGGAGGTAAACGCGAATGTCGCGGGCGAACTGGCGTGACCGCGACCGTACGGGGCTCGGCACCTCGGCACACGGGCCTACCCAGTGCAGGCTCCCCGGCCCGCTCGGATCAGTCGCCGTACCGAGGTCGCGCTCCAGTCGATGCCGCCGGTGCGCGCGTCCTGAAGAACTGCCGGATCCACCGGGTAGATGACCGTGCGGTGTCCGCTGCTTCCGAGGAGGCCCATGACCGCAGTGGCAGTCGGCGACGGCTCCAGACCCTGAAGCAGGCGGATGACGTCGGCCTCGAACTCGGTTGCATCCGGATTGGCGGCGCCGAATCGAAGCACGGCCCGGGGTCCGGCCGGGGTCTGCTCCAACCGGGCGCCCGCGTAGACCCGGCCACCGTCGACCGAGATGCCGTAGTCGAACTCCCTCATCTCGAAAGTACCTTGCCGATCCCCTGGTCCGGGGACGCCGTCAGGCAGACAACCCACACGGCTCCTCTGAAGGGTCCTTCTAAAGCTAGTCGAAGACGCCTTCCAGGACCTCGGCCACGATGGCGGTCCCGAGGGTCACCAGAAGGAGATCGGTGCCGGAGATGGTCCACTCATGGCCTGGATAGCTCGGAAGCCGCGCGAGCATGGGCCCTGGCACGACCTTCTTCGCAATCCCCGGCGGCAGCGGTTTGCCCCGAGCCAGGTTCTTGCGAATGCCCGGGGGCAGGGATGCGTACCCCGTGTACCCCTGCGCCAGCGCGAGGCTGCGGGCTTCCTCGCGGCCGATGCTCACGCGCACCGGTCCCTCTGCGCCTCTCGTCTCCGGGCCGGCGTCGGGCTGATGCCCGCCTTTCCCGCCTTTCCCGCCTTTCCCGGCCTTGTCCGGCTTTCCCTTGCCCTCTGGAGGGGCCGCCGCCGTGGGAGATGCGGGGAGCGAGACCAACAGGACGAGCGACGCGATGGCCTTCAGGGTGTACCGTCTCGTCTGATCAAGCGGCGACTGATCAATCGGCGACATGTCGGTCCGCCTCCAATGAGGGCGCACCAGGCGCTCCGGTGGGTCTATCTTGACCGATCATAAGGCTGGGGAGATCTCGATGCACACGCATTCTGCACGGCTCCGCACGCTGCTGACCCTCGGCTTCGTTCTTCTCTGCGTTGGCCAGGTCTGGGTGGTCTCGGCGCACGCGGCGCCGGTGTTGTCTGCGTTCGAAGACCCGGCGAGCGGACTGTGGGGGTACCGGGACGCTCGAGGTGCGGTGGTGATCGAGCCGCGCTTCCTCGTCGCCCAGGACTTCTCGGCGCACGGCATCGCCGCGGTCGCCGACGCCGTCGGTTGGAGGATCATCGACCAGCGCGGGGCGGTGCTGATCCCCCAGCCCTATCTCGTGGACAACGGACCGGACCCCTTCCAGGGAGGCCTGGCCCGCTTCGTCGAAGGCGGACGCCTTGGCTTCTTCGACGAGAGCGGCCGCGTCGTCATTCCGGCCCGCTTCGCGTTCGTCGCGCCGTTCTCCGAGGGACGTGCCGCCTTCTGCGAGGGGTGCCGCGAGCAGGCGGAGGGCGAGCACCGCTCCGTGCGGGGTGGGCGCTGGGGCTTCATCGACCGGCGCGGAAACGTCACCGGTTCCCCCGCGCTAGCCGGCCTCTCGGCCGCGGGGGGAGCGCAAGCGGGGGCCGGGGACCTCGTCGAGGCGGCCGAGCGTGGCGATGTCGCCGAGGTCCAGGCGCTGCTCGGGGCGGGGACGGACGTCAACGCCGCACGGGGCGATGGCGCCACGGCGCTGCTCGTGGCCTCGCAGAATGGTCATCCCGAGGTGGTAGTAACCCTGCTCCAGGCCCACGCCGACGTGAACGCCCGGGACAGCTATGGCGACACGGCGCTGATGGCGGCCGCGCTGGGTGGTCACCGGGCCGTGGTTCGGGCACTCCTCGCGGCCGAGGCCGACGTCAACGCCAGGGCCGTCAATGGCGCCACCGCGTTGCTCCTGGCCTCCCAGGAGGGCCACCTGGAGGCGGTCCAGGCGCTCATCGGGGCCCGGGCCGACGTCGATGCCGGGCGGCACGATGGGGTCACGGCGTTGATGCTGGCGTCGCTCAAGGGGCATCTCGAGGTGGTGCGGGCGCTGCTCGCGGCGAAGGCCGACGTGAACACCAAGGCCGGCAGTGGCGCGATGCCGCTGGTCCTTTCCTCGGAGAAGTGCCACCGGGAGGTGGTGCGGGCGATGCTGAAGGCGGGTGCGGACGGCAACGCCGCGAGCGGCGAGGGCCCGACGGCGCTGATGCTGGCCTCCCAGGAGGGCCACCTGGAGGTGGTCCACGCGCTCATCGGGGCCCGGGCCGACGTGAACGCTCAGGCGGGGGACGGCCCCACCGCACTGATGCTGGCCTCGCGGGACGGCCACGCGGGGGTCGTGCGCGCGCTGCTCCGTGCGAGGGCGGACGCGAACGGCGAGAGTGGCGATGGCTTCACGGCGTTGATGGTCGCGTCGGCGCGCGGCCACCGGGAGGTGGTGCAGCTGCTGCTCGAGGGCGGTGCCGACGTGAACGCCCGGACGAGCGACGGGCTCACGGCGCTGCAAATGGCCTTGCAGAAAGGGCACCCGGAGGTCGTCGAGCTTCTGAAGGTGGCGGCAGAACGATGACGCTCGTCGAGAAGACTCAGCCCTGGCGCGGCCTTCTTCGCGATGCCTTGGAGCGAACTCCCCGGACCGCGTTCTCCGGGGCGTTTGCCTGGGCTGGAGCCCGGTCCTTCGGGGGCGGTCGGTGAGTATCGGTGGGGGAGGGGGGCGCTTGCCGGGGCGGCCGACAGTAGATAACCTGGGTTAGGACCGTGCCTCCTGCTGCGCGGCTGACCAGAACCAGAAACGGAGGGAATGCGATGAAGACCCTGAACGCCTTGCTCGCTGTCGTGATCCTGGCCGGGGTGGCGGGCGCTCCGCTGGCTGCCGCCCAGCCCTTCGACCCCGGCGTGCCGCCGCCCAAGGTCCCCGCTGACTACTACGTTGGGGCGGAGAAGGCCGTATACCACCTCTCGGTGAACCCGGAGGAGAAGGGCTATCTGGCCGTGCTGGGGAACGTGCGGAACCACCTGAACGCTCTGGTCGCCAGCGGAGTGAAGCCGGAGATCAAGGTGGTGATAAACGGCGACGGCCTCGGTCTGCTGCAACTGGCCCACGAGCAGGAGTTCGACGCTAACGCCAGGCTTCCCGCCGCGATCACCGAGCTGCGGGAGAAGGGCGTGCAGTTCCTGGTCTGCTACAACACCCTCACGGGCCGGAAGATCCCGATGGCCAAGCTGTACGGGGCCAAGCCGGGGGACCTGGTTCCGGCGGGAGTGGCGGAAGTGGCGGAAGTGGCGCGCCTGCAGGCCCTGGGCTATCACCTCGTGAAGCCCTGAGGCCGAGTGGGAAACCGGCCTGCGCGGCTTGCGCAGGCGCCCTGCCGGCAGACCCGAGCCCGGGCGAGGACGCGCTCGGAGACGCGCTGTTTTTCGACTTCGCTAGACGTTCACCCGCGAAGCCTTCGAATGATGCGTCCCTCCATTGCCGCTCGCCCGCCTCGCCGCTTCGGGGCAAGGAGCACGAGGCCCGCGAGGGCGCAGGCCAGCAGCGGCAGGGCGCCGGGGAGGGGGACGGTCGCGACGCTCAGGTCGATGGCGTACGAGCCGGCGACGTAGAGGGGATAGCCTTCACCTTCGAAGAGCTGCCACCCTGTCCAGGGCAACTCCTTGCCGTCGCCGTTCGGGGGCGCGTTCTCGAGTCCGGAGACAAACTCGTCCCAGATCAGGCCATCCGTGGAGAAGGGGCCGTCCACGTCGCCCACGTCAAAGACTGCCAGGTAATACGTGCCGGCGGTTGCGAGCGTCTCCGTCACTCGCCCGCAGTACAGGCAGGTATCCGCGTCGCCGCTGTCATCATCGGCCCGCAGGCCCTTCCCCGTACCGTCAAAGAGGACCAGAGCGGTGTCGAGGGTGCCGATGCTGGCAGTGACCGCTGCCGAGAAGGCCCCCGCCGGTAGCTCCAGGCGGTACACGTCGATGTCGACGACGTCCGTGGTGCGGCTGGACGCGACCTGCCCCTGAATGCTGCTGACCCCGGGCCCAACCGCCAGGGCGGTGCCGATGAGGTCCCCTGCATCCAGCGACTCGATGTAGGTGGACGCCGTGGCAGGCGCCCCGGCGCAGAGCAGGCAGGAAACGAGGATTGCGTTGGTGATCCGGCTCGCAGTCATGTCCGCACGCCCCTCGCTGGAAGACGATGGCCAACGGGAGGATTGTGACCCCGTTCGCTGCGCGGGGCCACCCGGGCCTGCAGTTCAGTTCACCCCTGTTTCCGCGATACAGAGGGTCGGGCGGACTCGGCTGACCGAGCCTCTCCGCGCCGCGCACAGGAGGGTTGCATGTTCAGTGTAGCGGGCAGACGAATGCGGTGGGCGGCATTGCTGACCCTGGTCGGTCTGCTCGCGCTGGGCACCGTCATCACTTTCCTGGCGTCCGGCCCAGCCTGGACCGGACGCCTGACGTTGGGTGCGCCGGACTTCTGGGTGGAGGACATCCGGCGGGCGGTGGACCTCTCGGACGAAGAGGCGACGCGGGTGCTGGCGGCAGTCCGAAGGGCGCTCGCGGCGGCAGAGAGTGTCCCCGTCGACCGTTCGAGTCTGCCGGCGGGACCGGCCTCTCCCCAGGTCGTCCTGCTGTCCGCGAGCGACGGCCGGTCGCGGGCGAAGGTTGCGGTCGGTGCCGGCGCGAACTTTCCCGCGGCCGTCGAGCACGCCGTCACAGCGCTCCGCCGCCTCGGTGTGACCGCCAAGGGTGCGCGCTGGCTCCGGCTGGACGTCGTCAAGGGAGCTGGCGAACGCCCGCTGGATGGGAACGGCCGGCCTCTTCCCCGTCCGTTGCCGTGGGACGGCGTCGCTTTCGCGCGCCGAACGGGCCTGGCTATGCTCACCCCCGAGCTCGCCGCGCAGCGGGCGCTCACGAGCGATGGCCAGGTGCATGTGGCGCACCTCCCGCGTCTCCTGCAGCTTCGGGTCGCCCCGCCGTGGCGGGTCGCCCTGGCGGAGGTGTCGGAGTCCGAGCGGGCGGCGCTCGATGAGTGGACCGTCACCACGCCGTTTGCCAGCGCCTCGTTCTTTTCCGACGGCGAGGGCGCCGAACGCCTGACCGGCACCCAGCGTGCCCGCAGCTCGACTGAACCTGCGGTCCTCCTGCAGGCGATCCGCGATGGGGCCGCCTACCTGCAGCGCATGACGCTCGCGGACGGGCGGTTCGTCTACAGCTACCTGCCCGGGTCCGATGGGGAGGTGCCCGACTACAACATCGTCCGGCACGCCGGCACCGTGTACGCCATGCTCGAGGTGTACGAGCTGACACGCGACCCGGCGCTCCTCGCCGACGCCGATCGGGCGCTGGGCTACCTGCTCGGCCACATTCGGCCCCATCCCTCGACACCGGCGATGGAGGTCGTGGTCAGCGAGGGGTCGGTCAAGCTGGGCGGGGTGGCGCTGACCCTGCTCGCGCTGGCCAAACACGCTGTGGTCACCGGCGATGGCCGGTACCTGCCGCGCATGCGGGCCCTCGCCCGATACATCCAGGATTCGCAGGGACCGGACGGCGCCTTCGTCAGTCAGCGCTCCTACCCGGCCATGGAGCCAGACCTGAAGGTGGACGTGCAGTACTTCCCCGGAGAGTCCATCTTTGCTCTCCTCCGCTTGCACGCGCTCGACCCCCAGGAGTCCTGGCTTGCCACCGCCGAGCGCGGCGCGCGCTACCTGATCCACGTGCGCGACGGTTCGTTGCCGCCGGAGCGGGTGACCCCGGACCACTGGTTGCTCTACGCGCTGAACGAACTGCACCGGGCGCGGCCCGACCCCGTCTACCTGGACCACGCACAGCGCATCGCGCGCGTGATCGCCGCCAGCCAGAGCCGCAGCCCGTATCCCCCGGAGCGTGTGGGAATCTACGGTCGAGGGGCCCACTCTACCCCCGCGGCGGCGCGTACCGAGGGCCTCGTCGCCGCGTACCTCCTGGCTCGGGACTTCGGCCGGCGGGAGGACCTCTCCCTGGTGCGTTCCGCGGTCGAGCTGGGCGTCGGGTTCCAGCTCAAGACGCAACTCCTGCCGGAGCAGGCCATGTACGCCGAGAACCCGCCGCGCGCGCTGGGGGCGTTCCACCAGAGCCTCACGGATTACGAGGTGCGCATTGACTACGTGCAGCACAACCTCTCGGGCATCCTCGGCCTGCGCGGGGTGCTGCTGGAGGCGAGCGACTGAAGTGGCGAGGCCCATCACCCGCGACGGCGCGGGCGCATGGAGCGGGGCACGAACCCCTTGCCGCGCATTCAGGGAATGCGCGGAGCAGCGTGGTTCGTCGCTGCGCGCACAAAAAAGAACACCGGCCAAGGGCCGGTGTTCCATGCGCTGTGGTGTGTCAGGGGCGGCGGGTCGTACCCGCCGCGTGGTCAGGGCTCAGCCGTTCTTGCGACGGATGCGCGCCAAGCCAGCGCCCAGGAGACCCGCGCCGAACAGCAGGAGCGTGCCGGGCTCTGGAACGGGGACGTCGTCGTCGGCGGGGACGTCGCTTCCCTGGGCCCAGAGGTCGATGTGCGAGATTGCGCCCTGGTTCGGGTAAAACCCGCTCAGCACCAACTCCACCTTCCCATCCCACCCCAACGCCTCGAGGTCGAACAAATACTGGTTCGGGCTCGCGTGGCCATCCTTCACCAACAGGAAGCACTCTTGGCAACTGACAGAGCTCCCGCCGACGTAGGAGATCGTCGCGCCGTCATAGTCACCTGAAGAACCAGAAAAAACTGTGGAGTATGACGTCGCGAGAGTTCCGACTTCGCTGCCGTCGTCGTTAATTTTATAGAGCTGCTCAAGCCCCTTAGGAGCTTCAATGTCGAAGCCGTCGTAGGTCTTAGCGCCGGTGTCATTGAAGGCGCTCTTGTCTTCCAAGATCGTGTCACTCTTATCGTTGTCGGTGACATCCCAGTCATTGAAGGCCTTCCGGTAATCGCTCGTCCAGCCAGCATCATCAGGCCGAATCTGGAGCGCCAGGGCTTCTCCCTGCACCCCTGCCAAGGCGAGCGCGGCCCCCATGGCAACCGCAAGCTTCGTCTGTTTCGCGTTCATTGTCGTCCCCTCTACCACTCAAATCGCTCTGTCGAGTCTGCTGGGCCTTTGGCCCTGACGCCCTTGATGACAGGCTGTGTGCCAAGTCTAACGCAGCTAGCGTGCCAACACAAAAATACCCAATGGATTGAGAGAAGTGGAGTCGCATCCCGTCCGAGAGCCGTGGTGGGTGTAAAAGATCCCGACACCGATTTTACGGGTCTGCCATCGGAGCGGCCCGAGGCGACACAGAAATCAACCGTGCCGTTGTAAGAAATTCCGACGTCCTCCAGGTGGGTGTCAGGGGCAGGGGCAGGGGGCGGCAAGAGGTGACGGGAGGCCCCTCCTTCCCGCTTTGACCCGCAGACCGTTTGGCCCGGCGTGAAGTGTGAATGTGGTCACACTTCGTTCTGCGTTTCTTGACATATGCCAAGCCGGTGGCGGCCTGGATCGCCACCATCGACCGTTCCCCCGTTAGACCAGCGCGTCCGCGGAATGCGCGGGACCTGTCGCACTGAGCGCGCGGCCTCCTGGGCTCTCGTGGCCTCCCGCACTGAAGAAGCGCAGGCGCTCCACTACGCGGCGGGCCCGGGCGAGGCCAAGCAGGACCGCGTTGCTGCGGTCCTTCGGAAAGAAGCGCGGGCATGCACCGAGGTGCGCGGAGACCCATGGTCTGCGTCTTGCATGCCGGTGTGTGTTCCTGGTCCGGCGGCGTCATCGTGACGGAGTGGACGCCTCCGGCATGCGCTCTTCCACAAACCCGGAAGAGGATCCTGAAGATTCCGGAGTCCCGGCCGAATCCCAGGTCAGGGCAGAAACGCTCTCACAGGAGGAACCCCATGACCACCGGCCGCCCGCATCCCCAGAGCAGTTCCCGCCAGCCCCAGGGCCGAGTGCCGCGCCTGTCCGTCGTCGCCGCTGCGGTTTCGGCGACGTTCGCTCTCGCTACCCTGCCGCTGCCGGTGGGTGCGGCCCAGGACGGCGCGGGGCCCCCGCAGAAGCGTTACGCCGAGGGCCGCATCCTCGTGCAGCCGAAGGCGGGGCTGCCCGAGGCCCGCTTACGGAAGCTCCTCGGTGAGGAGGGCGCGAAGAGCCAGAAGAAGCTCGACCGGCTCAAAGTGCACGTGGTGGAAGTGCCCAAGGGTGCCGAGGAGGCGCTCGCCCGCAAGCTCGCCCGCCACCCGCACGTGAAGTTCGCCGAGGTCGACGCGCTGGTCCCCGTCGAGAGCCTCGTGCCGAACGACACCTACTGGGGCAACGCCTGGCACGTGCGCAAGATGCAGGCGGACAGCGCGTGGGACGTCACCACCGGTAGCGGTGTGACGGTCGCCGTGCTCGACACGGGCGTCGACGGGACACACCTGGACCTGGGCGCCAATCTCGTGCCGGGCTGGAACGTCGTCTCCAACTCTGCGGACACCAGCGACGTCTACACGCACGGGACGCGCGTGGCCGGTACGGTCGCGGCGCTCAGCAACAACGCCCTCGGCGTGACCTCCGTCGCCTCCGGCGCGAAGGTGATGCCCGTGCGCATCACGAACAACACCGATGGCAGCGCCTCCTACAGCGACATGGCCAGCGGCGTGACCTGGGCCGCCGACCACGGGGCCCGTGTCGCCAACATCAGCTATCAGAACGTGACCAGCAGCTCGACCGTTGCGGCGGCCGCCGAGTACATGCGCAGCAAGGGCGGCGTCGTCGTGGTGGCTGCGGGCAACAGCGGAATCGACCCGGGGTATGCCAACGCCCCCGCGATGATCACCGTCGCCGCGACCGACAGCGCCGACGCGAAGGCGAGCTTCTCGAACTTCGGTAACCTGATCGACCTCGCCGCGCCCGGTGTCGGCATCTACACGACGGCCAAGGGTGGGGGTTACAGCTCGTCCTCCGGCACCTCCTTCGCGAGCCCCGCGGCAGCCGCCGTGGCCGCGCTCGTGATGGCCGCGAAGCCCACCCTGCGCCCGAGCGACGTCGAGACGGTGCTGAAGACCAGCGCCGACGACCTGGGCACGGCCGGCTGGGATCCCTACTTCGGATACGGCCGCGTCAATGCGGCGAAGGCCGTAAGCTTGGCCGCCCAGGCCGTGGTGAGCGACACCCAGGCCCCGAAGGTCAGCATCGCGTCGCCGGCAGCGGGCACCACCGTTCAGGAGGTGGTCACGGTGGACGTGACCGCGAGCGACGACGTCGGGGTGGCGCGTGTCGACCTCTACGCCAACAACGCCCTGGTTGCGAGCGACAGCGGCGCGCCGTACTCCTTCGCCTGGGACGCCTCCGCCCTGGCCGCCGGCAGCTCGGTGACCCTGACCGCCAAGGCCTACGACGCCGCCAACAACGCCGCCACCTCGACGGCCGTATCCGTGAAGATTGGCGGGGCGGCGGACTCCGTGCCGCCGACCGTCGCGATCAGCAGCCCCTACGCGGGTGCCACCGTCGACGGAACCGTGACCCTCTCTGCCTCCGGCAGCGACGACAAGCAGCTCAGCTCGGTCAGCATCTTCTTCGACGGCAAGCTGGTGTGCTCCGCGGCGAACAACCCCTCCTGCGGGTTCAACACCAGGAAGGTCAAGAGCGGAACCCACACGGTGAGCGCCACGGCGAAGGATGCCGCAGGCCTCTCGACGACCGCCTCGATCACGGTCAAGAAGTAACCCCCTCCCGGGTTCCTCCGAGAGCCTGCCCTCTGCAGGGGCGCCGGTCCGCACCGGCGCCCCTGCACGTTCATGGGAAATGGGAAATGGGGACATTCTGGTTTCCCGGAGAGCCAGGCGGAGCAAGGCTTCCACGGCACCGGTGCTGAGGGTGCGGAGAGCCGCGCCGCACAAGGCTCAGCAGGAACGCAGAATGTCCCCATTTCCCATTTCCCCTGGGTCGAGGCCCTCGACCTCGCCAGCCTCGACCGGGTCAGTGCGAGCTTCGTCAGCCCCGATCTGCGCGACCGCGAAGGCGACGTGATCTGGCGGGTACGCACCGCCGACGGCTGGCTCTACGTCTATCTCCTGATCGAGCTCCAGTCGACCGTCGACCGCTGGATGGCGGTGCGCCTGCTGGTCTATCTGGGGCTTCTCTACCAGGACCTGATCGCGCGGGGCGAGGGGCTCGCTGGCGGCCGGCTGCCGCCCGTGGTGCCGATCGTGCTCTACAACGGTGGACGGCGTTGGACGGCGGCCCGGGAGCTGTCGGCGCTCCTCGCCCCGGGTCCGGCGGGGCTCGAGCACTACCACCCGCGGTTGCGCTACCTGCTGCTGGAGGAGGGGCGCTACAGCGAGGCCGAGCTGGCACCGCTTCGTAGCCTCGTGGCGGCGCTCTTCCGGCTGGAGGCGAGTGCCGGCAGCGATTCGCTGGTCCGGGCGCTGGCGCTCGCCCTGCGCACCCTGCGCGAGCCGCGCTACGCGGGGGCAAAGGAGGCCTTCCGGACATGGTTGCGGCGGGTGTTGCTGCCGGGGCGGTTTCCCGGCCTAGAATGGCCCGAGGGGCTGGAGCTGTCGGAGGACGAGACGATGGTGGCCGAGCGCGTGAAGGAGTGGACCCGGGTGTGGCGGGAGGAAGGGCTGCGCCAAGGACTGGACCAGGGCTTGAAGCAAGGGCTCGAGCAGGGCCTGGAACGGGGCCTCGAGCAGGTCCTTCACTCCGAGCGCCGCATGCTGCTGCGTCTGATCGAGCGCCGCTTTGACGCCGGGACCGCAGTGGCTGCTGAGCCGCTGCTCGCCCGCCTGGACCGCCCGGAGCCCTTCGAACACGTCGGCGAGTGGGTGATCGACTGCCGGGAGCCGCAGGACTTCCTCGCCCGGCTCCGCACGCTCGCCCCCTGAAACGGAAACGGGAAATGGGGACATTCTGGTTTCCCGGAGAGCAAGGCGGATCAAGGCTTCCACGGCACCGGTGCTGAGCGTGCGGAGAGCCGCGCCGCACAAGGCTCGGCCGCAGTGCAGAATGTCTCGGTTTCTCGTTTCGCCACAGGAGGACCTGGGATGAAGATTCGATTCGCGCTGTTGGCCATCGGGCTGCTTGCGGCGGGGTGTACGCAGGAGAGCCAGAACACCGTCGTCCGCTCGATCCAGAACTGGACCGGGGTCGACGGCGTTCTGGAGGTCTACGCTGGCGAGAAGCTCGTCAGGCGCTTCATCAAGATCGACAAGCTCAGCACGGCGCTCGCCACCCAGGGCGAGGGCGCGCGTCCCTACCGCTTCGGCTATGGCGTGCTGGACGCCAACCAGAACGGCCAGCAGGATCCGGGCGAGCGCAAGGTTTACTTCGAGATCAGCGACTTCTCGACGAATTACGTCTTCTACGACAACCCGGCCTCCTGACCAGAACGGGAAATGGGGAAATGGGGACATTCTGGTTTCCCGGAGAGCAAGGCGGGCCAAGGCCCCTGTAGCACCGGTAGTGAGGTTGCGGAGAGCCGCGCCGCACAAGGCTCCGATGGAGGTCAGAATGTCCCCATTTCCCATAAAACAGGACCTGGAACTGCGGGTCCGCTCGCGCGGGGTGCGGGTGGAGGAGCGAGTGGCCCTCCTGGCCACGCTGCTGGCGGAGTCGGGTGAGCCCGCCGGGCCGCTCGAGCGAAGGGAAGAGTTGCTGGAGGCCGTGCGTGCCGCTGCCCGGAAGGTGCGGGAGGCCCTGCCGTGACGGGACGGCTCCGGCGCGGGACGCAGGAGGCCCTGCCGTGATCCGGCCCCTTTGGGTCGAGGTGCAGGAGTTCCGCGGCTGGCGGGCCCGCAGGCGGCTGCCGCTCGACCGGCGGCTGACCGTCATCGTGGGCGAGAACCGCTGCGGGAAGAGCAGCACTCTCAACGCCATCGAGTGGTGCCTCTTCGGCGCCGGGGTGGAGAAGGCCGCTTCGGGGCTCGGCGAGCGGGCGGACTGGGAGGTGCGCCCGCGCGGCGCGGGGGAGTCGCCCACGGAGGTCACCCTCGCGCTCGCCACGCCCGAGGGTGAGGTGTGGGTCCGCCGGCGGCGCTCGGGTAAGGCGAGGGCGGCGAAAGGGGACGACCTCACCGTTCGGCGCGTCGACGCCACCACGTCCCCCGGCACGGATGCGGCCACGCCCGCCGCAAGGGGCGCTCCCGGGGCAGTGGTCGCGGATGCCACCCCCCTCACGGGGCAGGCCGCCGAGCGCTGGCTCGCCGGGCACGGGCTCGGCGACTGGGAGACGTACCGCAGGGCGCACTGCTTTCACCAGGAGGCGGCCCGGCAGCGGGTGCTGGAGAAACCGGACCGGTCCGCGATCCTGGCGGGGCTCCTCGGGCTCGGCGAGGACCGGGAGCTGCGGGACACGCTCGCCGGGCTGAAGGCCGGGGCGCTCGTGCGAGAGGTCGACGCCGTGCTGGCCGGCCTCGGCGAGGAGGTCCAGAAGGCGCTCTGGCGGCCCCAGCAGCAGGTCATCGCCCTGGAGCAGCGCCTCCTCGCGCAGAGAGGCCTCGAGCGCTGGCAACTCGGGCCCGCGTTGGAGGCCGAGGTCGCTCAGCGGCTCCTCGACCGGGCCCGGCGGTTGGCGGCGGCCCTGGGGGTTTCCGTCACGCTGCCGGACACCAACACCAACACCAACACCAACACCAACACCAACGCCAACACCGGCACCGGCACCGGCACCGGCAGCAAGGCCGAAGCCAACACCAACACCAACATAAGCGCCACCGCCACCGCCACCACCGAGGCCCCCACCCCCCCCACACCCACCGACCTCGCCGCGGTGCTCCACTGGGCCGGCGCTTGGCCGGGGGTGGTGCGCGCCAGCCCCGGTGTGCTGCGAGACCTTCCGGCGCTGCGCCGGCGGTCCGGGTCGCTCGCCGCCGCCCTCGAGCTCGCCGCCCCGAGCGAGGCCGCCTGGCGCGGGGCGGAGGGGTCTCTCACCGCAGCCGTGGCGAGCGGGGGAGACGAGGCCCTGCGCACCCAGCGCCACCAGGCGGCGGAGGTGGCCCTCGCGGAGGCGGACGCCGCGCTCAAGGCCGCCCACGCGCTGGCGGCGCTGCTCCGGGACGCCCGGTCGGTGCTCGCGGCCCGCGCTGCCCCGGAGCGGTGTCCCGTCTGCGAGAGCGTGGTCCCTGACCTCCCGGCGCGCATCGACGCCGCGCTCGCGAGCCAGGGGTCGCAGACCCTCGAGGCGCTCACCGCGGTCCGGGACCAGCGGCGCGCCGCGCGGGACGAGGCCGAGCGGGCCCTCCAGGAACTGCGGGGCCTCGCCAGGCGGCGGAACCTGGCGTGGTCGGCGTGGGAGCGCCAGCGCAAGGACCTCGTGCAGCACCTGCCGGCGCCGGTGCCGGCCGACGTGCTCGCGGCCGCCAACGCGGAGCGCGCCCGGCTCGCCGCCGAGGTGCGCCGCCTGGAGCAACTGGACTCGGCGCGGGACGCGAGCCTCTCGGACCACGACGCCGACCGGCTTCTGCTGAAGGACCTGCGGGACTGGGCGCTGGCCTCCCAGGCGGCCCATACTCCGGTAGAGCTCGGCGCGCTCCCCGCCTGGGCCGAGCTCGAGAAGGCAGTGGACGAGGCCGCCGCATACGCCTCCGACGTGGAGTGCCTCGAAGAGGCGGCGCGCGAGGCCCAGACGGAGCGCTCGGCGGCCCGCGTGCAGGAAGTGAACCGGACGCTCGGCGAGTACTTCGCCGCGATCACGGGCAGCGGCGGCGCCCGGGGCGTGCAGGTGCACGCGCACAGGACGCCGAAGGGCCTCGATTACCAGCTGTGGGACGGGACCGGCGAGTCCGCCGTCCCGGTGATGAATCAGGCCGCCATCAACGCACTCTCCCTCGCTGCGTTGTTCGCGCAGGCCGAAGACGCCGCCGCCCGGGAGGGGCTCGCCTGGGTGGTCCTCGACGACCCGGTGCAGAGCCTCGACGAGGCCCATCAGCAGGGCCTGGCCGAGGCCCTGCGCCGGCTCTCGGAGCGCTGCCACATCCTGATCGCCGCGGTCCCCTCACCCCTGGTCGAGCGCCTGCGCACCCACGTCCCGGCCGAGCGCCGCTTCCTGTTTCTCGGTCCCTGGCAGGAGGAGGTCGGGAGCACGATCGCGCGCGAGGAGGTCCTGTGACGGGGGGTGCTGCGAGGGGGTGCTGCGAGGGGGTGCTGTGAGGACGGTCCTGTGAGGGAGGTCCTGTGAGGATCGAGGTGCACCGTCGTCTCCGGGACCTCGCCGAGCGCAGCGGCCAGGAGTACGGGAAGCTCGTGCAGAAGCTCCTCGCCATCGCGCTCTGCGAGTGTGGGGCGACGCGCCTCACCGAGCGCAGCACGCAGGGCATCGACCTGGAGGTCGAGCTGCCCGGCGGGCGCTCGCTCGCCCTCGAGGTGAAGACCACAGTCACCGGCGAGGTCACGTTCGGGCGCAAGGACATCAAGGGGCTCGAGGCCCGGGCATCCCAGGGACTGGCGCCGTACTTCGCGGTGCTGGGCCTGCGCCTGGTCGACGACTGGGTACTCGCGCGCTACCACCCCGGCGAGGTGCAGCCCGACCGGGCCTATTCCCCCACGCGCCTGCGGGCGTACCGCGACGCCGAGCTGGAGCGGCTGGTCGGCCCGCGCTTCGACGACGCGGTGACCCGGCACGGGCAGGCGGCCATCGAAGGCGGCCAGGCCGCGCTCGACAGGCTCCTGCAGGGCTACGCGTGTTACGCCCCGGCGTGACCTGATGGATGCCCGCCTGCTGGAACGACGGCCCCGCGCCCTGCGCCCCGCGGCCCGCCGTTCGTGGTCCGGCCGCCTGCTAGAACGACAGCTTTCCCCACACCATGAAGTAGGACCAGGGCTCGTCGCCGCCGGTGAGCTCGCGGGCGCCGCGGTCGGGACGGACGTGGGCCGCGACCGCGCTCACCTGCAGTCGCTCGGTCACGGACCAGTCGAGGGCGAGGTCGAGCTCGCGGGCGAAGTCCTCGCTGTGCACGCCGAGGCTCTCGGGGCGGTGCAGACGGAAGTCGTAGTAGAGGGCGCGAACCGTCACCGAGTCGGACGGCGTCGCCTTCACCTGCACGAGATGGGTGTCCAGGTTGGAGTTGCCGAGGACGTACTCTCCGACGAGCTCGCCCTGGTACCAGAACCCCCAGTCGGAGAATCCGTAGAACAGCGGGTCGAAGTCCTCGCTGCGGCGCGAGCCGTCGTCGTCGCCCTGGAAGTGGGCGTAGCGGTAGGCGACGGTCGGCGTCCAGGGGAGACGGTCGATGCGGTAGGAGGCCTGCGCGTACCAGCCCGAGGCCCGGAGTCGCTCGCCGTTGTCCTCGTAGACGTACTCCCCCTGCAGGCCCAGGCCGGGCAGGGCCGGGAGGGGCGTCAGGTCGACCCGGACGTCGTAGACGCTCATGCCGTCGCGGGTGCGCGTGTCGGAGCCGAGCACCCGGTAGAAGCCGCCGCCGAGCGAGCCCAGGTCGCCGAGGGAACGGTCGACCGTCAGGCCGGCGAGGCGGGTGTGGGTGTCCGGCCGGTCGTCGGCCTCCAGGTACAGTACGTCCACGCCCCAGGGTCCCGTCTTCAGGCGCGTGAGGACGGTCAGGTCGGCCGCCTTGCGCTCGCCGGTCCAGTAGGCGCCGCGGCCGCCGCCGTTCCCGGACTGGTTGAAGAAGAGGAAACCGGTTCCGGCGGTGTACTGCCGGCGGCCGACCGAGAGGTCGAGGGCGTCCTCGCCGAGACCGCTCAGGAGCTCTCCGGAGCGCCAGCCGAGGTAGGCGTCCTCCCACCGCCACTCACCGTCCCCGTCGCCGACGGTGGAGCCGGCCGAGTCGACCCGGCCGGTCAGGCCCCCCACGACACTCAGGCGCCCGTACAGGGTCCCGCCCCCGGCCAGGGGATGAGCGCCGACCAGACCGGGCGTCGCCACGACCTCGGTCCAGTGGTCGGACTTCTTGCCGAGATTGGCGCGGGACGCGCCGAACCAGGACGAATCCTGGAAGAACTGGGCGAACTGGAGGGAGAGAGTGCCCTTCAAGAGCGAGCCGTCGCTCGTCGCGTAGAGACTGAGCGGGCTCGCCGCCTCCTCGGCCGCGGCCGCACCGGGGTAGCCCAAACCAAGCCCGAGACAGAAGGCGTGACAGAAGACATGACAGAAGGCGTGACCGAAACCGAGGCACAGAAACGCCCACGCGGTGCCTGACGGGCGCCCGACGCCTGCGACGGCCAGGGTGCCGTGACCTCTACTCACCTGGACCCTCGAACCCCGGAACCGTGACCCCGAACCCGGGGTCCCGGTCCCTGGACCCCCAGACCCCTGGGGACCTGAATCGATTGCGCGCGCCGCCGACACGGGGCCCCTCTGCGCTGCGGTTGCCTTGGGGAATATTGGCTCCGTGCGCGGCGCCCGTCCACGGTCTAGGATGCCTGGGGGGGCTGGAGCCCGAGCCGCCTCCGGTTCGGGTGTCCGAGCGCGCCCAGAGGCGTGTGGTGGAGAGGCAGACCAGAGTGTCCCCGATGCCCCCGATGCCGGCGCGCGAGCGGCTTCGGCGCTGGGCGGCGAGCCCCTGGGTGCTGCTGGCCAGTGTCGGGGTGGGCGCCGGCCTCGGGCTGTGGGCCCCGCGCGCCGCACGGATGGCCGCACCGGTCGGCGAGGTCTACCTCGACCTGCTGACGATGTGCGTGTTGCCGGTGATGATGACGGCCCTGGTTTCCGCGGTGGCCCGGGCCCTCGGCAGCGGCGCGGGTCTTCACTACCTGCGTCGGCTTTCGGCGGTGTTCGTGCTGGTCCTGTTGGCCGGCGCCGCGGCCGGCATCGCCGCCGAGCCCGGCGGCAGCCCCAGGTTTCTGCCTGGAGGCGAGTGGGCGATACAGCCACGCGGAGCCTTACGTTCGGGGCGTGCTGGCCCAGGCGGCCCTGGCAGTCGAGAGGCTGGAGGGCGTGGACTTGCGGCTGGAGGCCGGGCAGCCGGTCGCGGGTCTCCTCGTTGCGTCCCGCAAGGTGCCCTGACCCGCCCTCGATGAAGATCGAGAACCTGTTCGCCGGCGCGACGCCGCCCTCCCGCGGAGAGCGCTTCGAGACGCTCCTCGCCCACCGGAACCTGGTGGTCGAGCGCATCGTCAGTTCGTCGTCGATCACCCCGAGCGAGCAGGTGCAGACCCAGGACGAATGGGTCGCGCTGGTGCGGGGCGAGGCGGTGATCGAGATGGCCGGCGAGAGCGTCGCGCTGCGCTCCGGGGACTGCCTGTTCATCCCGGCGGGCACGCCCCACACGGTCCGGAGCGTGTCGGAGGGTGCCCTCTGGCTCGCGGTTCACCTCCATCCGCTCCCCCCCGAGCGGGCGCCAGGGCGAACCTGAGCGCCCGCAGACGGCGCCTGACCCTGCGCAGCCGCCGCCCGCAGCATGGCCGCCTGACCGCGCGCAGCCGCAGCCCGGGCATAGCCGCCTCCTGGCCGCGCGCAGCCGCCGCCCGGGCGCAGCCGTCGCCCCGGACTTGCGGGCACGCCACCGGGCGTGCTACTTTTGTAGTACATCGAGGCATCCCCAGAGAGCCTGGCCATGACAGCCACGACCACCATCCGCCTTCCCCCCGAGCTCCGCGGGCGGGTCAATGCCCTCGCAGAGGAGACCGGCCGCTCGGCGCACAGCCTCATCATCGAGGCGGTCGAGCGGTACACGGCCTACGAGGAACAGATGCGCAACCTCGTCGAGGAGGCCCTGGCGGCCGACGCCGACATCGAGCGCACGGGGGAGGTGTACCGTGCGGAGGACGTTCATGCCTGGCTGGGCCGGTTGGCGCGCGACCCTGCGGCAAGGCGCCCCACGCCGTGGCGTCGGTAGTCTATTCCGCGCGGTCACTGTCCCATCTCGAGCGCGCCTTTCAGTTCCTGCGTGACGAGAATCCCCAGGTGGCCCTCGACGCCGTCGTGGCGATACAGGGCGCCGTCAACGCGCTCGCTTCCCATCCCCTGATCGGCCAGCGCGTGAAAGGGGACGTCCGGGAGCTCGTCATCTCTTACGGGCGCACCGGCTACCTGGCCCTGTACCGATTCGTCGTCGCGCGCGACGAGGTGCGGGTGCTCGCCATTCGCCACCAGCGCGAGCTCGGTTTCGTCCCGTAGGCGACCCGTAGGCGGCCCGAAGGCGGCCCGAAGGCGGCCCGTAGGCGCCCCGAAGGCGGCCCGTAGGCACTCGGCGCTGGATCACCCAGGGCAAGGACAACTCTGCCGTCGAGCGTCTATCCTTCACCTTTACCCCCCCCGGGGCCACGGCCCCGCGCCCGCAAGCCGGAGGCAGTCGGATGCTCGACCTCAACGCCCTGGACCTCGCGCGGACACAGTTCGCGTTCACGGTGTCCTTCCACATCATCTTCCCCGCGATCACGATCGGCATGGCCGCCTACCTGGTCGTGCTCGAGGGCCTGTGGCTGTACACGAAGCAGACCCTCTATCGGGACCTGTACCACTTCTGGGTCAAGATCTTCGCGCTCAATTTCGGCATGGGCGTGGTCTCCGGGCTGGTGATGGCCTATCAGTTCGGCACGAACTGGAGCTTCTTCTCCGACTTCGCGGGCGGCGTCACCGGCCCCCTGCTGGCCTACGAGGTGCTCACCGCCTTCTTCCTCGAGGCCGGCTTTCTCGGCGTCATGCTGTTCGGCTGGAACCGGGTCTCCCCGGGGCTGCACTTCTTCTCGACGGTCATGGTGTCGCTCGGCACGCTGATCTCGATGACCTGGATCCTCGCCTCCAACAGCTGGATGCAGACGCCCACGGGATTCGAGATCGTCGACGGGCGCGTGGTCCCGGTGGACTGGCTCGCCGTCATCTTCAGCCCGTCCTTCCCCTACCGGCTGGCGCACATGGCCATCGCGGCCTTCCTGTCCAACGCGCTCTTCGTCGGGGCCTCGGCGGCCTGGCTCCTGCTGCGCGGGCGGGACAACTGCGCCATCCGCACCATGCTCTCGATGGCCCTGTGGATGCTGCTCATCGTGGCGCCGCTGCAGGCGGTGGTCGGCGACTTCCACGGCCTGAATACCCTCGAGCACCAGCCCGTGAAGGTCGCGGCGATGGAGGGGCACTGGGAGAACCACCCCGGCGAGGGCGTGCCCATGGTGCTGTTCGCGCTGCCGGACCAGGAGGCCGAGACGAACCGCTTCGCGCTGACCATCCCGCACCTCGCGAGCCTCATCCTGACGCACAGCTGGGACGGCCAGATCCCGAGCCTGAAGGACTTCCCGGCCGAGGACCGGCCGCCGGTGGCGGTCGTGCTGTGGTCGTTCCGGATCATGGTGGGGCTCGGCGTGCTGATGAGCCTGCTCGGGTTCTGGGGCCTGTGGCTGCGCCGGGGCGGGGAGGTCTATCGCTCGCCGAACTTCCTGCGCGCGATGTTGTGGATGGGGCCCACCGGCCTCGTCGCCCTGCTCGCGGGGTGGGTCACCACCGAGGTGGGCCGTCAGCCCTGGGCCGTCTACGGCCTGCAGCGCACCGCCGAGGGGGTGTCCAACCACGGCGTGCAGCCGCTCTCGATCTCGCTCGCCCTGTTCGTGCTCGTGTATTTCACGGTGTTCACCGTGGGCATCGGCTACATGCTGCGTCTGGTCGCCAGGGGGCCGGTCATGCACGAGGGTGACACCGCCGTCAGCGGTGGACCGGGTCACGAGCGCCAGCCGATGCGTCCCATTTCGGCCGCGACCGACGACGATTCGGACGCGGCGCCGACGAGGAGCTGACCAACATGGGTATCGACTTGTCCGTCATCTGGATGGTGCTGATCTTCTTCGGCGTGATGATGTACGTGGTCATGGACGGCTTCGACCTCGGCATCGGGATCCTCTTCCCGTTCGTGCCCGCGGAGCACGACCGCGACGTGATGATGAACACCGTCGCCCCGGTTTGGGATGGCAACGAGACCTGGCTGGTGCTCGGCGGGGCGGCGCTGATGGCGGCGTTTCCGCTGGTGTACTCGGTGGTGCTGAGCGCGCTCTACCTGCCCCTCGTCTTCATGCTGCTCGGTCTCATCCTGCGCGGGGTCGCCTTCGAGTTCCGCTTCAAGTCCCACGACCACGAGCGCCATCTGTGGGACAAGGCGTTCATTCTCGGCTCGCTCAGCGCCTCCTTCTTCCAGGGCGTCGCGCTCGGGGCCTACATCCAGGGGATCCCGGTGGTGGACCGCGCCTTCGCCGGCGGTCCGTTCGACTGGGTGGCGCCGTTCCCGCTGTTCACGGGGCTCGGGGTCGTAGCGGCGTACGCGCTGCTCGGCAGCACTTGGCTCATCCTGAAGACGGAGGGGCCGCTGCAGGCGACGATGACGGGGCTCACCCGCCCGCTGCTCTGGGTGCTCCTCGGCTTCATCGTGGCGGTGAGCGTGTGGACCCCGCTCAGCCAGGAGTCGATCGCCCGGCGCTGGTTCACGTTGCCGAATACGATCTTCTTCTCTCCCGTGCCGCTACTGGTGGCCGTCTTCTCGCTCAGGTTGTGGCGGCCCCTGCAGGGGGAGCCGCACGCCGCGCCGTTCCTGTACGTGCTGGGGCTCGTGTTCCTCGGCTACACCGGGCTCGCCATCAGCCTGTGGCCCATGGTGATCCCGCCCGACGTCACGCTCTGGGAGGCGGCCGCACCCCTGCAGAGCCAGGGCTTCGCCCTGCTCGGGGCTCTCGGGATCATCCCGTTCATCCTGATGTACACGGCCTGGTCCTACTACGTCTTCCGCGGCAAGGTGCGGGCGGGCGAGGGCTACCACTGAGAAACGGGGAGAAACGGGGACATTCTGCATTCCCGCCGAGCCAAGTGCGGCGCGGCTCTCCGCGCCATCACCGCCGGTGCCGCGGAAGCCTTGATCCGCCTTGCTCTCCGGAAACCCAGAATGTCCCCATTTCCATTTCAGCCCACGAGCTGGTGCTGGAGCAGGTAGGCGGCCGCGCCCGCGAAGTAGCCCACCAGCGCGAGCCCGCTGATCCGGCGCACGTACCAGAAGAAATCGATCTTCTCGAGCCCCATCGCGGCGACGCCCGCTGCCGACCCGATGATGAGGATCGACCCTCCCGTGCCCGCGCAGTAGGCGAGGAACTCCCACAGGAAGTGGTCCGGGGGATAGGTCGTGAGGCTGTACATCCCCATCGACGCGGCCACGAGCGGCACGTTGTCCACGATGGCGCTGACGACCCCGATGATGAGCACGATGACGTCGAGGCGTCCCACCGTCTCGTTGAGCCACTGCGCCAGCGAGGAGAGCACGTGGGTGTGCTCGAGCGTGGCCACCGAAAGGAGGATGCCGACGAAGAACACGAGCGAGCCCATGTCGATGCGGGTCAGCGCGTGGACCAGCGTGAAGCGGTACTTGTCCTCGTCGTTCTTGCGCCGGTGCAGGAGGTCTCCCACCAGCCACAGGATCCCCAGGCCGAAGAGGACGCCCATGAACGGAGGCAGGTGGGTCACCGTCTTGAAGGCAGGCACGGCCACCAGGATACCGAGCCCCAGGACGAACATCAGATTTCGCTCGAACGGATTGGTGTGCAGTCCGTGATCCACGTCGACCACCGTCCTGCCCACCACCAGCCGGCCGCGCAGGGCGTAGGCCGTAATCGCGAGCGGCACGATCATGCTGACGAGCGAGGGCAGGAGGACGGAGGTGACGATGGCGCCTGCCGTGATCTGGCCGCCGATCCAGAGCATGGTGGTGGTGACGTCGCCAATCGGGGACCACGCACCTCCCGAGTTGGCGGCGATCACGATGATGCCGGCGAAGAAGAGTCGGTCGTCGTGATTCGCCAGGAGCTTGCGCATGAGCGAGATCATCACGATCGTGGTCGTCAGGTTGTCGAGGATCGCGCTGAGGAGGAAGGTTACGAAGGCCACCATCCACATCAACGACGAGAGGTGCGAGGTGCGGACGCGCTCCGTGATGACCTCGAAGCCGTTGTGGGCGTCGACGACCTCGACGATCGTCATGGCACCCATCAGGAAGAACACGACTTGCGCCGTGCCCATCAGCGAGTGGCCGAGCTCCTCGTTCAGCACGTGCGGATCGCCCGCGGCGAGTGCGTAGATCGTCCACAGCACGCCGGCGCCCAGAAGTGCGGACGCGGACTTGTTGATCTTGAGAGGGTGTTCCAGGGCGATGGCGGCGTAGGCGATCACGAAAAAGACGACGATTGCGGTGATCATGGGACCGGCCTTCCGGAGGGGTAGGGGAAGTGACTTTCTAACATCTTCCCCGTCAGCTTGAAACAGCCGATGGAAAGAGCCGACTGACACAGACGACTGAAACAGACGACTGAAGCGGCTGGCGGCCCGGCTGGGGCAACCTGAGCGAGGACGCCGTGCACGCAGCGCCTCAATCTCGCGCGACCGGCTATCGCGCCTGCAGACGGAACCAGAGCATGGCGTCGAACGGAAGGCGGCCGCGCAGGCGGGTGTCCCCGAGTCCGGTCCCGAGTGCGGCTCCGGGTGCGGCTCCGGGCGCGGCTCCGGGCGCGGCTTCGGGTGCGGCTCCGAGTGCGGGGATCTCCTGTGCCCGGGCGACGAGCACCTTCTCGACCGTCGCGTGGGTGATGCGATACCCCGCGGCCGTCAGCGCGGGTTGCAGACGGTCCGTGACCGCGGGTCCGGAGAGCAGCTCCGCGACGTAGTGGTTGATGTCCTCCCGGTGCGGACGTCCCGTGCGGCGATTCCAGCGCGGGTCGGCAGCGGCCGTGCGGGCGAGGTGTGCCGAAAGCCAGGGATGGTCGACGAGCCGCCCGAGCGAGATCGTGGAGTAGAACGGCCCGGTCTGCGCTTCGTTCGCAGTTCCGACGGCCTGCTCCAGCACGGCCACGAGGGCGGTCGGGTCGATCGTGCAGCCCAGATACTTCGGGTGGAACGTGCGCACGCGCAGCACGTGCGGCTCCTGCGTGCTCCTCTCGACGCTGAGGGCGCACTCGCCGACGGGACGCGAGGCGAGGACGAGGTCGTCGGCGAAGGCGGGGCGAAGGAGGGCAGCCGCGCCGAGCCCTGCCAGGCCGACGACGGCGGCCTGGGCGAGAGCGCCGAGCCGGTGCGGTGTGGGGGCGCCAGGCACGTGCCGAGTGTATCAGGACCCGGGCGGGACGAGTCCCGCGTCCCGCGCGCGGGCTGTGCCGGCGCCGGGGCGAGGCCCGCTCGGTTCGGCGGTACCGGTCGAGGCCCGCGAACCGGGCATTCTTCCCACCCACGGCTCGACTACACTAAGGCGCCGCGACCGACCTTCGAAGGCGCTGCGAGCGGCCTTCGGCCGACCTTCGGGCGATCCTCGAAGGCGCCGCGACCGACCTTCGGCCGATCCTCGGCCGACCGCCGGCGAATCGCTTGCCAGTTCACGGAGGGCTCGACCCGTGCAGGACCACGTCTCCGAGATCAGCCGGGTCATCCAGCTCGCCGTGGCGCCGGTGTTCCTGTTGACCGCGCTGGCCACGCTCATCGGCGCCCTGAACGTGCGCCTGGGGCGCATCGTGGACCGCCGCCGTGTCCTGCTGGCCCGGGGGGCCACCAGCACCCCCGGAGACCCCTCGGCCGAGGAGCTCACGGTGCTGGCGCGGCGCGGCCGGCTGATCTACTGGTCCATCTTCGCGGCGGTGCTGAGCGCGCTCCTCGTGTGCCTGGTCGTGGCGACGGCCTTCCTCGGCGCGCTGGTCTCCACGGACCTCTCGCGCGTGGTGGCGACGCTGTTCATCCTCGCGATGCTCTCCATGATCGGGGCGCTTGGCGTGTTCCTGCGGGAGGTCTACTACGCGGTGCGCAAGGGGTCGCACCGCCGGGGATAGCCCGCACCCGTCCAGGGCCCCGGACGGGGACCGCGGTTCCGTCCGGGGCGGGCGGTGAGGCTCTGCCTTACCGCCCGGAGACGACGATGCGCGGCGCCGGCCCCGCGACCAGGCGTCCGATCACGGCAGTGGGCACGCCAGCCTCGCGGAAGGCGGCGAGCGCCCCCTCCAGCCGGGAGGGCGCGAAGGCGACCAGCAGCCCGCCCGAGGTCTGCGGGTCCGCCAGCAGGAGTTGCTGCCAATCGCCGAGGGCGGGGGCGAAATGCACGTGCTCGGCGTAGGCCTCGAGGTTGCTGAGGGCCCCGCCCGGGAACATCCCCTTGCGGGCGAGGGCGACTGCCTCGGGGTGCACGGGGATGGCTCCCCAGTCGAGCTCGGCGACGACCCCGGCGGCCGTCACCATCTCGTGGAGATGGCCGAGGAGCCCGAAGCCGGTGATGTCGGTCGCCGCGCTCGCCCCGTGTGCGACCATCACCGCGGCGGCCCGGTCGTTCGCCTGGAGCATCGAGGCGGTCACGTCCCGGGTGCCCTCCGCGGAGAGACTCTCGGCCTTCAGCGCGGTGGTCATGACGCCGACGCCGAGGGGCTTCGTGAGCACCAGGACGTCCCCGACGCGGGCGCCCCCCTTGAGGATCAGGCGGTCGTGGTGGCAGACCCCGTTCACCGCGAGCCCGAAGAGCGGCTCGGAGTTCTTCACGGTGTGGCCCCCGACGACGGGCACGCCGCAGGCGGCGGCCGCGTCCATCATCCCGCGGAGCACCTCGGCGAGCACGTCGAGGGACAGGCGGAAGTCGGGAAAGCCCGCGATGGAGAGCGCGGACACGGGCCGCGCCCCCATGGCGTAGACGTCCGAGAGGCTGTTGACGGCGGCGATGGCGCCGTAGTCATAGGGATCGTCGACCACGGGGGTGAACACGTCGACCGTGCTCACCAGCGCCAGGTCG
Source organism: Gammaproteobacteria bacterium (assembly GCA_017999615.1). NCBI lineage: Bacteria > Pseudomonadati > Pseudomonadota > Gammaproteobacteria > Gammaproteobacteria bacterium. The sequence goes on from JAGNLM010000003.1 coordinate 37,719, forward strand.
TCGGTGAGGCGCACGACGCCGCAGTCGTCGGGCGCGCCGACGCCGACGATCACGTCCGGGTGCTTGTAGAGCGGCAGCTTGCGCAGGACCTGCGACAACTCGGCGGGGCCGAGCTTCGCCGCTCAACCGGCACAGGTGGCGAGTTGCGTCAGTCGGATTTTCATGGGTCTCCGGGAGGTGCGGAACGAGCCGGGCGTGGCCCTTCGTGGGCCCCCGCTCGGGAGGCCAGTATACCGGGCCCGCCGCCCCAGGTTACGGCACCGGCCGGCAGCCCTCGCCGTCGGTCTCCCGCACGACGCCTGGCCTCGTCGCGGCCCGCCGCGCCGGAGGTTCGTCGTCATCCCGGGCCCGCGTCGAGGCCGAGCCCCTCCAGGAGGATCGCCCCCAGCCCCCGCAGCGGCGCGACGCCGCGGAGCTCCTCCCCGCTGAGGGGGACTCTCGCGACCGGCATGCCCCCCGCGAGCTCCACCAGGCGGCGCACGTAGGGCTCCTGGCGCGCGTGCATGCCCGCCAGGACCTCGGAGCCGTCCCCCTCCGCGACCCGGTTGACGACGAGGCCCCCCACTTCGAATCCCGCCTCCCTCAGGGCGAGGAGCATCCTCTCGGCCTGGTGGACCACCAGGGCCTCGGGGTTGGCCACGATGAAGAACCGGGTCCGCTCGAGGAGAAAGCCCGCGAGCTGCGCGGACCGCTGGACCCACTCCTCCATGACCGTGGCGAGGGTCTTGCGGTTGGCGACCATGCCCGCGAGCCGGTCCACCGCCTCGTAGACCCGGGCGCCCGCCCGCAGGTGCTGCCGCATCAGCTTCGGCATCCCCAGGAGCTTGAGGGTCTCCCCCGCCGGGGCGGTGTCCCAGATGATCCTCTGGTATCGGCCCCCCTCGGCCATCTCCCGGATCATGTCCAGGAGGGTCTCCTCGCGCAGCGCCGGGGCGGTCCCGATGTAATCGAGGAGGTCGAGTTTCCCCTCCTCGAGCATCCCCTCCACGTCCATGATGTGGGAGAGGATGTGGAGGAAATCGGGGCCGAACTTCTCTTTCCACACCCGCGCGACCGTGTCCTGGGTGATCTCCAACGCGTCCAGTGTGGGGAGGATGGGTGTCGTGGTCCCTCCGATCTCCACGCGGTAGATGTCGGCGAGGGACGGGGCGGCGTCCGAGGTGAGGTGGAGCGTCCTCACCCCCCGGGAGGCCAGCGCGACGGCGACGGCCGCCGAGCAGGTGGTCTTGCCGACACCGCCCTTCCCGCCGAAGAGGAGGAGCCTCGTGTCCTGTCCGCTCATGCGGGTGTCCATGTGTGGTAAAACAGCGCGCCCGGCGGGTGGGAGCCTGTCGGGCGCCGGGTGACGGGGAGCCTGATGGCCGAAACGCGTCGAAGAGCGCGTCGAAGAGCGCGTCGACGAGACTGGGACAAGACGGGGGTGCACGGAACCATGATCAAGATTATGCCCTGCCTGGACATGAAGAACGGACGAGTCGTGAAGGGGATCCACTTCGTCGACATCAAGGATGCCGGAGACCCCGCCGAGAATGCCGCCCGCTATCAGCAGGAAGGCGCCGACGAGCTCGCCATGCTGGACATCGCCGCAACCCTGGACAACCGCAAGACCCGTCTCGAGTGGGTCCGCAACGTCGCCGGCGTGATCGACATCCCGCTCACGGTCGGGGGCGGCATCTCGACCCTGCAGGACATCGAGCTGCTTTTCGAGGCCGGCGCGGACAAGGTCTCCATGAACAGCGCGGCGGTGAGCCGGCCGGAGCTCGTGAGCGAGGCCGCGAAGGCGTTCGGGCCCGAGCGTGTCACCGTCGCGATCGACGCGCGCCGCAATGCGGCCATGCCCTCAGGGTTCGAGCTGGTCGTCTCCGGCGGGACCCGGGCGGTGGGCAAGGATGCCGTGGAGTGGGCCCGGCAGTGCGAGGCGCTGGGGGCCGGCGTGATTCTACCCACCAGCATGGACGGCGACGGCACGCAGCAGGGCTACGACATCCCCTTCACCCGCGCCATCTCCCAGGCCGTCCGCGTGCCCGTGGTCGCCTCCGGCGGGGCCGGCAAGCTCGAGGATTTCGAGGAGGCCGTCACTCAGGGCGGCGCGAGCATCCTGCTCGCGGCCTCGGTGTTCCATTACCGGCTCCTCAGCATCCGGCAGGTCAAGGAGTACCTGCGCGGGAAGGGGCACGCGGTCGTTCTCTGACCGGCGGCCTCCGGCGGGTGCTCTGGGACCGGCGCCCCTGACGGGCGCCCTCTGATCGGCGCCCTCAGTTTCGGGAGGCGAAGTAGGCTGCGATGTCGGCGAAGTCCTGGTGGCTGCCCCTGGCAAACCGCTGCATGGTCTGGCTGGGGCGGCTGCCGTCCTTGAAGGCCTTCAGCGCCCCGATGATCTTCTCTTCGCCGAGGTTTCCGATCCGCGGGTTGCCGGACCTGCCCTCGCCCTTCTCTCCGTGACAGGCGATGCAGGCGGTCGCCTTCTGCTTGCCGGCGGCGGGGTCTCCCGCCGCGTGGGCGGCGGGGCTGAGCGTCGCCAGCCCGAGGACTGCCACCCCGAGGACTCTCAGCCTGAGCAGCGCCATCCCGGCGGCGGTGATGGTGGTGGTGATGGTGGCGGAGGCCGTCGCGGTCGCGGTGGCGGGGGCGGCGGTGGCGATCCGGTGTGCCTTCATCCTTCCTTCCTCCCTCACTCGAACTCTTCGGACTCCTCCGCGGAATAGAAGAGAACGCGCTCCTCGCTCCCCATCTTCCCGGGGGTGCAGTGCAGGAGGTGCTCCTGCCCGCTCGCGCGCGCGGCCCGCGCCCTCTCCTCCAGCTCCTCCAGCTTGCGCACCACGCCCTGCTCGCGCAGGAGCGTCTTGATCTCGGCGAAGAGGGGCTCGCTGCCGTAGAGCAGCGTGCCTTCGTGGAGGATCTTGCAGGCGACCATGCGCTTGAAGTCGTCGAATCGCAACTGCTCGCGCACGCGCGACATCTTCTTCACGACGTAGTCGATCTCCTCCCGCACCGAGGGGGTCACGAGCGCCCTGTACTTGTGCCGGTAGATGGCCTCGTCGAGGCGCCTCACGAGCTCGTCCGGAACGTCGTCCGTCGCGATCGCCACGAGGTCGATGTCGGAGCCGTGGACGAGCTCCCCGGTGCTGCGCTCCGGGCGCGGGACCCGGTGCGCCATGCGATAGACGATGTCGCCGGCAAGGATGACGCAGACCCGTTCCTCCGGCCAGGAATCCCCCAGCTCCCTGCGGATGCCGTCGACGAAATGGCGAGCGAGCTCTTCCTTCTGCCGGCTCGTCTCGTCGATGCGCGAGGTGACCTCCCGCGCCCGCTCCTCGAGGGGCTCGGGGTCGCCCGAGAGCCCGATGACCGAGTAGGTGAGGAACTCCCTCAGGATGGAGGGCGAGAGACGGGCGTAGCCCTCCACCTGCCGGTCGAGCCGCAGGTAGCGCCGGCCCAGCGTCCTCGTTTCCAGCGCCGGCGAGGTGCGGCACGCCTGCCAGAGGGCGAGCGGACTCTCGCCCCGCAGGTGGTCGCGGATCTCGATCCCCGTGAGGGGGCCCGCGGTGCGGACGAGCTCTGCGACGGCCCTCTCGAGCGGGCTCAAGGAACGAGGGAGAACTCGACGCCCCGGGCCTCGAGGGCGGACCGGGAGGCGAGCAGGTCCCGGGCGGCGACCCGGTCGAGGACGTAGAAGAGGTGGCCGCCGCGGGCCGAGTAGATCTGGCCGTAGGAGATGGGCACCTCGGGGGTCGGCTCGCCGAGGAGCGACCGGGCGATGGGCTCGACCTTGCGCTCCCCGTTCGCCAGGAGCACGACGGCCCGGGCCCGGTACACCAGCTCGGCGCCCATGCTGACGGCGTAGCGCGGGCTCTCCTCGACCGCGGCGAAGTGGCCGTCGGCCACCGCGTTGGCCACTGTGTTGTCGTCGAGCTTCACCAGCATCACCTGGCTGCCCTCGAAGGGGATCCCCGACTCGTGGAAGGCCACGTGTCCGCGCCCCCCGACGCCGATGATCTGCAGGTCAATGCCCCCGGCGCGCTCGATCTTGCGGGCGTAGGCCTCCAGGACCTCCCTGCGGACCCACGCCAGGTACTCCGAGGAGGCGTCGGCCTGGATGACGATCGACCGGCCGGCGTCGGCGCCGTCCTCCCGCCAGTCGCCCGGATGCGCCGCGAGCTCCTCGACGAGGCGCTCCTGATCGATGAGGCAGCCGTAGGGGACGCTCGTCTCGATGAACTTGCGCTCCAGGCGGCTGAAGAACTGCTCGATCATGAACGTGCAGTAGCTCTCCCGATGCAGCACCCGCTGCTGGGCGTTCTCGCCGGGCAGACCCACATACTCGTCGAGGTTGAAGCTGCGGATCCGGCGGCTGTCGAGCTCCCCGGCGTTGGCCGCCTGGGCCAGGTGCCGGTAGACGCCGGTCGGGGAGTTGCCAGTCGCGAGGCCCAGCACCATCTCGCGCTTCTGGCCGAGGGTGCGGTTGACGTGGTCCTCGACCAGGTCCGCACCCACCCTGCTCATGTGCTCGAAGTCGTGGGTGACGAGGATCTTGATGGGCATCGGTTTCATCCTGTGTGGTAGGGCGTGGGGGCGCTCGGCGAGCGGGGCGTCAGCCGAGGGCCTTCCTCAGCACGTCGGCGATGGTGGTGCAGTACTTCTCGGTGAGCTCCACGCTCGGTCCCTCGACCATGACGCGGCACATGTTCTGGGTGCCCGAATAACGGACCAGCACACGCCCTTCGTCCTGGAGCTGAGATTCGACCTGGCGGATGACCTCGGCCACCTCCGGCACGGTGGCGAGGTCCGGCTTGCGGCTGACGTCCACGTTGATGAGTTTCTGGGGGTAGACGTCCATCTGCGCCGCGAGCTCGGAGAGGGGTTTGCCCGCCCGGATCATCGCCGAGAGGAGCTGCAGCGCGGTGAGGATGCCGTCGCCGGTGGTGTGGTGGTCGAGGAAGATCATGTGCCCCGACTCCTCGCCGCCCAGCACGCTGCCCAGGCGCTGCATGTCCTCGAGCACGTAGCGGTCGCCCACCTTCGACGCGTGGTGCTTGAACCCGTACTTGCGGCACGCGACGCGCAGCCCCATGTTGCTCATCACGGTGCTGACCACGAGGTCGTTCTTCAGGCGGCCCTGCTCCTTCAGCATCCGGGCGCAGGCGAGCAGGATCTGATCGCCGGTGATCTCGTGTCCCTTCTCGTCCACCGCGATCAGGCGGTCTCCGTCGCCGTCGAACGCGAGTCCCACCGCGGCGCCCGTCTCCACCACGCGCTTGCGCAGGTCCGCGGTGTGCTGGGAGCCGCAGTTGTCGTTGATGTTGAGCCCGTTCGGGTTGTTGTGGATCGTCTCGACCTTCGCGCCGAGCTCCCAGAAGAGCTCTGGCGCGACCTTGTAGGTGGCCCCGTTCGCGGTGTCCAGGACGACCTTGACCCCTTCCAGGGAGAGGTCCCGGGGGAAGGTGTTCTTCAGGAAGACGATGTAGCGCCCGTGCATGTCGTGCAGGCGGAACGCCTGGCCCATCTCGGCCACGCCCGGCACCAGCTTCGGCAGCTGTCCGCCCAGGACGAGGTTCTCGATGACGCCCTCGAGGTCGTCGGACAGCTTGTAACCCCCACCGCCGAAGATCTTGATGCCGTTGTCCTGGAAGGGGTTGTGGGAGGCGGAGATGACGATGCCGGCGTCGGCCCGCATGCTGAAGGTCGCGAAGGCGATGCCCGGCGTCGGCAGTACACCGACCAGATAGGGGTCGCCGCCCATCGACGTGATGCCCGCCTCGAGCGAGCTCTCCAGCATGTAGCCGGAGATGCGCGTGTCCTTGCCGATGATCACGCGCGTGCGGTGATCGCCCTTGCGGAGCACGTGGGTGATCGCCTGGCCGACGGAGAAGGCGACGGCGCTGTCCATCGGGTAGCGGTTGGCCTCGCCCCGAATGCCGTCGGTGCCGAACAATTTGCCCATGGAGCTCTCCTCAGGTTGAGTGGTGCCCGACGCCTCAGTCGCGGGCCGCGTCGAGCGCCGGCACCTGGGAGGCCAGGAGCGCGGTGACGTCGGCGACGATCTGGTCGAGCCAGCGGGTGCCGTCCTGCACGACGTCCGCCGGCAGGTGCTGGATGGTCTCGAGATAGCCCTGGCCCTTCGCCCGGTGGGCCTGCAAGCCCGCGAGGAACCGGTCGCGCTCGCGCTCACCGGCCTGGCGCGCGGTGCCCGCGGCCAGCAGCTCGCGCAGGCGGCCCGCGCCCTCGCGCAGCTCGCGCCGGCCCGGTGCCTCGGTGCCCGGGTCGGCGGGGACGGGGAGCTTTCCGGCCAGGTCCTCGATTCGCTTGCAGCGCTCGGCGGTGGCCATCGAGAGCTTCTCGATGGCGCCCTGGAAGACCAGCGGGCCGAGCTCCTGCTCCGCGAAGAAGGGCTGGCGCACGTGCCGGTACCACTGCTCGAGCGCCGCCAGGTTGGCGAGGTAGAGGAAGTTGTTGCGCACGATGCGCGAGAGTCGCGGGTAGGCGTGCGGCGAAAACGGCGTGACCTTGCCCGGGTGCCGGTCGGGGACGACCAGCAGGCCCTCGCCGAGGACGTCCTTGCGCAGCACGCCCCCGGCCGCGACGATGTTGCCGAAGCCGATCCGCAGCGGGCCGACCATGCCTCCCTGGCCGCCGAGGAAGATGGGCGGCTGGCTCAGCATCACGCCGCGCGGAACGTCGCCCACCAGCGAGGCGGTGGTCTTGTCGCCGTCGGGCGTGAAATTGAAGTGGACGTAGGAGCTGCCCACCTCGCTGTGGTTCTTGCGGCTGGTCCCCCCCGCCATCAGGCAGTCGCAGAAGTTGATGAGGCTGCCGAGCGTGACGAAGGGGAAGAGGATGGTCTGCTTGAGGCCCACGCAGTGGGCGCCGCCGGCCTCTTCCTCGAGGATGCACGCCTCGCGCACCTGAGCGCCGAGGCCGAGGTTCGATTGTTGGAGAAAAACCGACTTGCTAAAGTACCCGCCCTTGAGCTGAGCCCGGGGCCCGAGCTGGCAGTCCTCGATCGTCACGGGGCCTTCGCGCCCGATCTGCGCACCCGCCGAGATGACCGTCTTTGCGCCGTATATCCGGCATCCCGGGTGGATGGTGACCCCGTTCCCCGAAATCCGCTCCACGTCCACCTCGTCACCGATGTCGACGGTGAGGGGATTGGGGAGGCTCACGCCCTTGAGGAGCAGACGGCGTATCTTGTCCTGCAGTGCCGGCCTGAGTTCCACTTCTCTCGTCTCCATGGGTAACCGAAAAAAGTAGGTGACGCCCCCGGGTGATGTCAACGTCGCACGGGCGGCTGGAGGCTGCCGCGGGTTAGCGACAGGGCGCGCCGCGCCATTGAGGGCACCGGACATGACGTTCCTTACGGAGCAGCTGGTCGAGGCGGTTCTCCTGAGCGGGACGCCCGGGGTGGTGCTCCCCGAGCGTCTGCGCGCCCTCGTGCGCGGGGTGCTGGACTTCGACTGCAATCCCGTCCGGGTGGTCGTCCTCGGCGGAGGCACCGGCCTGTCGACGGTCGTGGGGGGGAATTCACGCCTGGCGGGATGGCCGGCCAACCCGAACCTGGGGCTGAAGCAGGTCTTCCCGAACCTCGACGTGGTCGTCTGCACGACCGACGACGGCGGGGCCACCGGCGAGCTCTTGAAGCAGCTCCCGATGATCGGGATCGGCGACCTGCGCAAGCTCTGCCTGTCCATGGTCGAGCCCGGGAACCTCCGGCGGCGCTACGGCCTCGACGGCGGCCGCGCCCAGGCCCTGGTCCGGGTCCTCCACAGCGTGTTCAACCACCGCTTTCCCCGGGAGGGGGCGAGTGCCGGCGAGGCCGAGGACCCCCTGCTCGCGGCCCCGGCGCCCTTGCGTGACGCGTGCCCCGAGCCGCTGAGGGACCTCCTGCGCGCGGTGGGCCGGTTCGTGACGCCCGGCGGGGGCGGCCCCGCGGTGGAGGTGGGAGGGCAATGCCTCGGCAACCTGCTCCTCACCTCGGCGATCTTCGCCGAGACGGGCGGGGAGTTTCGCAGCCCGCCGGCGATGGCGGCCATCCGCAGGGGGATCGACCGGATCGCGGACGCCATCGGCGCGCGCCCGGGCAGGCTTCACCCGGCGACGGCGGCGCCCGGACAGCTCGTGTTCCGTTACGCGAACGGGGTGGAGCTTCACGGGCAGAGCAAGTCGGCCACCTCGCGCCGCGGTGTCGCCGTGGACCGCGTGTACCCGGAGTTCTACGGCGTTCCCGAGGTGCCGGCCGAGGTCCTGCGGATGGTGCGCGAGGCGGACCTGATCCTGCTCGCCCCGGGCAGCCTGTACACGAGCAGCATCCCCACGCTGCAGGTGCCGGGCATCGCCCAGGCGATCCGGGAGAACCGCACGGCGCTCAAGGTCCTCGGCGCTAACCTCTGGGTGGAGGAAGGGGAGACCGACATCGCGCACGAGGACCGGGGGAGGGGCTTCCGGGTCTCCGAGATCCTGGACGCCTACGAGCGCAACGTGCCCGGCGGCCGGTCGGGGCTCTTCGATGTGGTGCTCGCCGCCAATCTGCAGCACCTCTCCGGGGACGTGTTGAGGAACTACGCGCTCGAGGGGAAGAAGCCCATCTATCTCGACCGCCGGACCGTCGAGGCGATGGGCGTGGAGGCCGTCGAGTCGACCATCTTCTCCGTGGAGCACGGACGGGAGTCCGGCTTCATCCACCACGAGCCGAAGAAGTTCGCCCTGGCGATCCGGGCCCTGCTGTTCGCGCGCGAGCACGGGCGGCTGGGAGGGCAGCCGGGCGGGCAGCCGGGCGGGCATCTGGGCGGGCGGGTGGGGGCCGCGGGGCCCACGGGGGAGTCGCCGGCCGAGGGACACCGCAGGGGCGCGCAGCCGCTCTGCGGCTACTGGGCGGACATCACGGGCACCCTCGGCCGCAAGCGCTTCCAGCCGGAGCGTCTTCGCGACGTCGTGCGCGACATTGCCTGGCGGAACCGGGACATCCAGACGGGCCACTTCGACCTGATGGAGGGTGCGCGGGTCGTGCCGGCGGGGGAGTGGAAGCGGAACACGGAGTGGGACTCCGTGCTGGGCTACTACGATCCCGAGGACCGCTGCATCCGGGTCCACGAGCAGGTGTTGGACGACCCCGACCGGTTGCAGGGAAACCTGCTGGTCGCACTGGGGGAGTCACTGCTCGGACGCTACGTCGAAGAGCGGAGCTGGGTCCATCTCGACGGCGCGCACGGCTGGGGCGCGCGCCGCTACGAGGTCCGGCTGCTCCCGCCCGGGGAGCGCGAGTGCCTCCTCAGCGACGCGCGGCTCCACGAATACCTGACCCTGGCCCGGATGGTGCCCCATCCCGGGGACCCGGGCCGCTACGGCATCACGCTGAACGACGGAGAGGGCTTCCTGCCGCCCGGCCTCCTGTTCGGGCTGATGTACGCCTGGTACCTCGACAACTCGTGCGCGGCCATCATGGAGAACGAGATGGCCATCCTGCACTGGCCGGAGGCGACGCTCATCCCCTCCCAGGCCCACGAGTACCGGCGCAAGAAGGCGCTGGTGGCTTTCTTCCGGGACGCGGTGTTCGGCAACGAAGGCTATGCTTGACGATTGATGAAGGAGGATGGAGCGGTCGGGCCCCCCGCCCGGCCGCGCCCGGCGGTCGACCCCCGATGCGGTACGGGGTCAGACCCCCCCCTATACAAACAACGAGAGGTCGCCCATGAAACTCAGCTGGAAGCTCTTCGCACCCCTGGTGGTCGGGGTCGCCATCGCCCTGACTCCGGCCCCCGAGGGTCTCGCCCCCCACGCGTGGTACTACTTCGCGATCTTCGCGGCCGCCATCACGGGGCTCGTCCTGGAGCCGCTCCCGGGCGCCGCCGTGGGGCTGCTGGGAGTCGCCGTGGTGATGGCGCTCGCCCCCTGGGTCTTCTTCAGCCCCGAGCAGCTCGCCAAGGCCGGCTTCAAGCCCGCCTCGGAGGCCATACGCTGGGGCCTGTCGGGGTTTTCGAACACCACCGTGTGGCTCATCTTCGCCGCCTTCATGTTCGCCCTCGGCTACGAGAAGAGCGGGCTCGGCAAGCGCATCGCGCTCCTGCTGGTGAAGGCCATGGGCAGGCGCACCCTCACCCTCGGCTACGCGGTGACGATCGCCGACCTCATCCTCGCGCCCTTCACCCCCTCGAACACCGCGCGCAGCGGCGGCACCATCTACCCCGTCATCCGCAACCTGCCGGCGCTCTACGACTCGAAGCCGAACGATCCCTCGGCGCGGCGCATCGGCTCCTACCTGATGTGGGTCGCGATCGCTGCGACCTCCGTGACGAGCACCATGTTCCTCACGGGCTTGGCTCCGAACCTCCTCGCCATCGAGCTGGTGAAGAAGACGAGCAGCATCGAGATCAGCTGGATGCAGTGGATCACGGCAATGGCGCCGTTCGGTTTCCTGATGCTGCTGGTCCTGCCGCTCCTCGTCTACGTTCTCTACCCGCCCGTCGTGAAGGCCGGATCCGAGGTGCCGGACTGGGCGGCCGGCGAGCTGCAGAAGCTCGGCCGGATGTCCTGGCGCGAGGTCGTGCTGGCCGTGCTCGTGGTGATCGCGCTCGGCCTCTGGATCTCGGGCGGGAAGTTCATCGACGCGAGCGCGGTGGCCGTCTCGGTGGTGGCCCTGATGGTGCTCTTCGGCGTCGTGACCTGGGACGATGTCCTCGGCAACAAGCAGGCCTGGAACGTGCTGGTGTGGTTCGGCACGCTGGTGGCCCTGGCCGCCGGGCTGGCCCAGGTGGGCTTCGTCACCTGGTTCGCCAAGGCGGTCGGCGCGTACATGGAGGGCTACTCGCCGCTCACCGCGATGGTGGCCCTGACGCTGGTGTTCTTCTTCATCCACTACATGTTCGCCAGCATCACCGCCCACGTCACGGCAGTGATCCCAGTCATGCTCGCCGTCGGGTCCGCGATCCCGGGCATGAACATGCCCATGTTCGCCATGATGCTGGTGGGCACGCTGGGCATCATGGGGATCCTCACGCCCTACGCCACGGGGCCGTCGCCGGTCTACTACGGCAGCGGCTATCTGCCGGCCAGGGCCTACTGGCTGCTGGGCGCGGTGTTCGGCGTGATCTTCATCGCCGTGTACCTGCTGATTGGCGTGCCGTGGCTCGGGACGCTGTATTGACGAGGGCCGGATGCACGAGGGTCCGATGGACGAGCGTCCGATGGTCGGGAGGCGGCGGATGAGCTGGCTGCGGATTCAAAAGGGTGCGTGGGGCCTGGCGGCAGTTTTTGCGCTTGCGGTCACCTCCGCCGCCGAGGCGCCGAGGGTGGACGAGAGCCTCTTCTGGGCGGCCTTCGCGGGGAACGCCGCGCGGGTCAAAGAGCTCGTGGCCACCGGCGTGGACGTGAACGCCAGGGACAGCGATGGCTCGACGGGGCTGATGCTGGCCTCGGGGAACGGCCACCGGGAGGCGGCCCAGGCGCTCCTCGAGGCCAAGGCCGACGTGAACCTGAAGAACACCAATGGTTCGACGGGTCTGCTCATGGCGCTTGCGGGCGGCCACGGGGAAGTGGCGGGCCTGCTCGCCGGGGCGGGGGCGGCCCTCGACGCCAGGACGAACGATGGCGCCACCGCCCTCATGGGCGCGGCGCACGCGGGGCACGTCCCGTGGGTGCGGTACCTGCTGGAGCGCGGGGCCGACGTGGGCGCAACGACGAGCCAGGGCCTCACGGCGCTGATGTTCGCCGCGGGGGCGGCGGGGCCCGCACGGGATCCCGCCGCGCAGGAAGGCCGGGTGGCCGTCCTGCAGATGCTGTTGGACGCCGGGGCCGACGTCAACGCGAAGAACAGCCGGGGCTGGACCGCGCTCTCGGTGGCCTCTGCCCGAGGGCACTCGCAGGTCGTGGACCTGCTGCGCAACTGGGTGCCCGGAGCAGCTCCCGCCCCGGAGGCGGTACGACCGCCGCGGGAGCCTGCTCCGCCGCCGACACCGCCTGCGCCGGCCGTGCCGGTGCCTGCGGCGCCTGCACCCGCCCTGCCGGCGCCGGTGACCTGTCAGGCGCCCCAGGCCCGCAACCTGACCGAGAACGAGGCCAAGGCACTGCGGTACGTGCTGGAGCGCAAGCTCGGCTTCACCGGCGTGGCCTGCATCACCGAATTGGTCGCGGTGGACAAGTTCTCGCTGCGCGGGCAGACGGTCGTGCTGTACGAGATGACCATCACCTTCCCGAACGGCTACCGGGTGGAGTGTCTGGACAAGAAGTCGTTCGACGTGGGTGGGTTCCCCTCCCACTACCACGGCCCGGACTGCCCCGCGCTGGCCATCCCGCCCGTGCGTCCGGGCGAGGTGTGGACCTACCGGGGAGACGAGATCATCTAGCAGGCCGGGGAACGCGACTCGGGCCCCGGCGGGGCGCTCGGGAAGCGCCTCGTCAGGGCCTCTGCCAGGCGAACTGTTGCGCCCTAGCCCCTTGCGTCCCGCACCTTCGCGGCGAGGGCGCTCATCTGGTCCGCGACCAGCTTCGCGATCTCTTCGTCCACCAGGTTTCCGTCGGCGTCGAATCCGCCCGCGAAGGCGTTGGCGAACACCTCCGGCCTGGAGAGCGGCTGCAATTCCAGAACGACGCAGACCTGGCGCAGGTGGTACTGCGCCCGTGACGTGCCCATGCCGCCGCCCGCGCCCAGGATGGCCGCGGGCTTGCCCGCGAGGACCGCGTTCTGCGGCTCGCGCGAGGCCCAGTCGAGGATGTTCTTCAGGGCCGGAGCCATCGAGTAGTTGTACTCGGTGCTGGCCAGCACGAAGGCCTGCGCCTCGGCCATCTGTGCGAGCACGCGGCGCACTCCCGCGGGCTTCTCCGTGAGGTCCGGGTTGTAGAAGGGGACGTCGGAGAGTTCGGCGATCTCCATCGTCACGCCCTCCGGGAGGCGCGCCTGCGCGGCGCGCAGTAGCCCCCGATTCGTCGATTTCTGCCGCAGGCTGCCGGCGATGCCCAGTAGTCTCACTGCTGCCACGGTGTCTTCCTCCATTCCGAGCGTTCTTGGTCTGTCGCGACGTCCGCGGCGAGTATCCGCGATCGACCCTTCGCAAGCCAGCGTGGCAGCGGACCCGGAATGCCGCGGGCCGCGCGGGACCATCGGCCCGGACTTTGCTACCATGGCGCGCGAGACTTCGCGTCCCAGCGCCAGGATTCATGAAGAACGTACTGCGTTTCGTCCTTCCTCTGCTCGTCGTTCTCGGCGTGCTCGCGCTGGTGGCGAGCATGCTTGCCGAGCGCCTGGCCATGCGTTGGGCGCTGCGCGATCTGGAGGCTCGCGATCACCTCATCGTGAACACGCTGGCGACGAGTCTCGCACCGCTGCTCGTGGCGGAAGTGGAGCCCGCGGTGATCCGTACCGTGATGAGCCGCGCGACACGCGACGCGCGGCTGATGGCGGTCGGGCTCTGCGGACCCGATGGCGCGGTGCGGATTGGCACCGAGCTCCTGCCGCGCGGGATGGACTGCCGGAACGCTCCGCGGCCCGGGGCCTCCAGGCGCGCGCTCGTGGAGCTCGACGCGGGCCCCGCGCACGTGATGGCGTTTCCCCTCGACCCGCAGCACCCGGAGCAGGCGGGCCTCATCCTGGTCCACGACCTCAGCTATCTCACGAAACGGATCGAGGACGCGCACGGTTACGTCTTCCTGTTCTTCACCGTGCTGACGGGCCTCGTCTCGGTGGTGACGGTGGTGATCGCACGCGTCAGCCTGCGCCGCTGGGTGAGCGCGGTGCGTGCGGCCATGACCCAGGTGGGAACGTCAGCGAGCGAGGCGCCCGCCGCGCCCGGTGAGATCCAGCCGATCCTGCAGGAGGTGCGCACGCTCGTGCGGGAGTTGAAAGGGGGTGTGCGCGAGCGTGACGACTCTCTGGTGAGGTGGGACCCGTCGGTGCTGCGGGAGGTGATCGATCGCGAGCTCGCCGGGGACGAGGTCATCGCGGTCTCCAATCGCGAGCCCTACATCCATGTGCGCGGAAAGGACGGCACCGTCGAGGTCCGGTTCCCCGCGAGCGGTCTGGTGAGCGCGCTCGACCCCGTGATGCGGGCCTGCGGGGGAACCTGGGTCGCCCACGGCAGCGGCGACGCGGACCGCGAGGCCGCCGACGAGCACGCGCGGGTGCGCGTGCCCCCCCAGGACCCCGCGTACACGCTGCGCCGGGTCTGGCTGAGCGCGAAGGAAGAGCAGGGCTACTACTACGGCTTCGCCAACGAGGGGTTGTGGCCGCTCTGTCACCTCGCGCACGCGCGCCCGCAGTTTCGCAGCGAGGATTGGGAACAGTACCAGCGCGTGAATCGCCGCTTCGCGGACGCCGTGGTCGAGGAGTCGCGCAGCGACGACCCCATCGTGCTCGTGCAGGACTATCACTTCGCGCTGCTGCCGCGAATGATCCAGGAGCGGCTCCCGGCGTCGACCGTCATCACGTTCTGGCACATCCCCTGGCCGAACCCCGAGGCCTTCGCGATCTGCCCGTGGCGGGAGGAGATCCTCGAGGGCCTTCTGGGGAGCACGATCCTCGGTTTCCACACTCGTTTTCACTGCAACAACTTCATCGACACGGTGGACCGAACAGTCGAATCCCGCATCGACCGGGAATACTCCAACATCTCGTACCGGGGGCGAACCACTCTCGTTCAGCACTACCCCATCTCGGTGGAGTGCCCCTCGCGCTGGCTGCAGGGACAGCCCTCGGTGCCCGAAGCACGCGTGCGGGTGCGGAACGCGAATGCCATGGCGAAGGACGTGCGCCTCGGCGTCGGCGTGGACCGTCTCGATTACACGAAGGGGATCGTGGAGCGTCTGCGGGCCGTGGAGCGGCTCCTGGACACCCACCCCGAGTGGGTCGGGCGCTTCTCCTTCGTGCAGATCGCGGCGCCAAGCCGCTCGGACATCGAGCGTTACCGCCGCTTCTCGGAGGAGGTCAGCGCGGTCGCCGGCGCCATCAACGAGCGCTTCGCGCGGCCCGGTTACGCCCCCGTGCACCTGCGGGTCGCGCACCACTCCCCGCCCGAGGTGTTCGAGTATTATCGCGGCGCGGACCTCTGCTTCGTGAGCAGCCTGCACGACGGCATGAACCTGGTCGCCAAGGAGTTCGTGGCGGCGCGCGACGACGAGCAGGGCGTACTGCTGCTCAGCCTGTTCACCGGGGCCTCACGCGAGCTCCCCGAGGCGCTGGTCGTGAACCCCTACGACACGGACGAGTGCGCGCGAGCGCTCCATCGGGCGCTCGTGATGACGCCCGAGGAGCAGCGCAGCCGCATGCGGCGCATGCGGGGGTACGTGCGCGAGTACAACATCTACCGCTGGGCGGGTCGCATGCTGATGGACGCCGCTCGGATCCGCGCGCGCAACCGGCTCCTCGTGCGCTTGCCCGAGCTCTCCGCCGAGTAGAGACCGGCGCGGCCCGAATCCTCTTCAGGCCACTTCAGGGGGTATCCATGCTTGCACTGCGTCAGGGATTGAGCCTCAGCGAACTCTTCCGCAAGCTGCGTGGTGCGGCGAATCGCGCGTTGCTGCTGGACTACGACGGCACGCTCGCGCCCTTTCACGTGGACCCGGCGAAGGCGGAACCCTACCCCGGGGTCCCGGAGGCCCTGCGCACGATCCTGTCTGCGGGGCACACCCGGCTGGTGATCGTGACCGGCCGGGCGCGCCGGGACCTGATGCCCCTGCTCCGGCTCGACCCCCTCCCGGAGGTCTGGGGGTCCCACGGCTGGGAGCCGGCCGCGACGGCGGAGCCTGCGCCGACGGCGGAGATCCACGCAGCGGGCCGGGCGGCGCTGTCGGACGCCGCCGCGCTCGCGCCGCAGCTCGAGGCGCTGCGTGCGCGGATCGAGCTGAAGCCCTCGGGTCTCGCCGTGCACTGGCGGGGTCTTCCGGAGGAGGGTGCAGCGGCCATCCGGGTCTTTCTGGAGGCGCGCTGGGCGGCGCTCGACCTCGGGCGGGGCCTCGACTGGTGCGACTTCGACGGCGGGGTCGAGCTGCGGCTGCCCGGGCGGGACAAGGGTCTGGTGGTCGACCGGATCCTCGGGGAGATGGGGCCGGACACCGTCGCGGCCTACCTCGGCGACGACCTGACGGACGAGGACGCCTTCCGCGCGATCCGGGGCAAGGGCGCAGGCATCCTGGTGCGCAAGGAATTCCGGCCGACTGCGGCGGACTTCCTCCTGGAGCCGCCGGAGGACGTCCTCGACTTCCTGGCGCGCTGGGACGAGGCCGCCGGCGGCGGGGAGGAGGCTTCGGGGCGGACGTGAGCCCGGACGTGATTCCCGGGGCGCCGGCAGGGCGCAGGCGCCGCGGTCGACCGTCCCGTCAGCGGTAGCGCTCGCGCAGCCGCCGCACCGAACGGGCCAGCTCGTCACTCAGGCCGTCCGGCGGCAGCCGCCACCCCCAGTTGCCCGCGAGGCGGGCCGGGTCGTTCATGCGGGCGCGGCCATCCAGCACCAGCAGGTCCTGCATGGGGAGGACGGCGACCCGGGACCGGCAGGCGACCGCCGCCTCGATGAGGGACCAGACCACGGTGCCCACGGGGGCCTCGGGGTGGAACTGGTAGTAGCGGGCGACCTCGGCCCGGGTCTCCGGCCCCAGCTTCTCCCACCAGCCGGCGAGCGTGTCGTTGTCGTGGGTTCCCGTGTAGGCGAGGGACTCCTCGGGGAACACGTCCGGGCGGTGCGCGTTGTGCGGCAGGCCGTCGAAGCCGAACTGCAGGATCCTCATGCCGAAGAGTCCGTTGCGCTCGCGCAGTTCGTGCACCGCCTCGTCGAGCGTGCCCAGGTCCTCGGCCACGAAGGGCCTCTGCGGAAAGCTGGCGGCGAGCGCGTCGAAGAAGGGCTGACCGGGTCCCGCCACCCAGCGCCCGGTGCGCGCGTCGGTGGCCTCGGGGGGGATCTCCCAGTAGGCCGAGAGCGCCCGGAAGTGGTCGATGCGGACGATGTCGTTCAGGTCGATGCAGCGGCGCAGCCGGGCGATCCACCAGGAATACCCGTCGCGCCCCATCCGCCGCCAGTCGTAGATGGGGTTGCCCCAGAGCTGGCCCGAGGCGCTGAAGTAGTCGGGCGGCACGCCCGACTGCGCCCGCATGCGCCCTTGCCGGTCGAGCCGGAACTGCTCGCGGTAGCGCCACACGTCGGCGGAGTCGTGGTGCACGTAGATCGGAAGGTCGCCGAGGACCCGGATCCCCTTGCCGTTGGCGTAGCGCTTGAGCTCGTGCCACTGCCGGTCGAAGAAGAAGAGCAGCGCCTCCCAGGCCTCGATGGGGTGGGCGAGGAGGCTCCGGCTCTTCTCCAGGGCGCCGGGGTCGCGCCGGCGCAGCCCGGGCTCCCAGGACCACCAGGGCGTGTCCTGGCGCAGCTGGCCCAGGGCGAAGAAGTGCGCGGTGTGCTCGAGCCACGCCTCGCGCTCCCGGAAGGCCTCGAAGGCGTCGCGCCAGGGGTGTCGGGGCCGGGCGAGGAGGGCCTCGGCCGCCGCCAGCAGCTGGGGCAGCTTGTGCTCCGCGAGCCGGGCGAAGGGGACGCGCGCGTCGCGCGGTCCCGGGTGCAGGGCGGGCTCCGGAAGCAGGCCCGCCTCGCAGAGGAGCTCGAGGTCCACGAGCCACGGGTTCCCGGCAAAGGCTGAGGAGCTGAAGTAGGGGGAGTCGTGCAGGCCGTTCGGGGTGAGGGGCAGGATCTGCCAGAGGCTCACGCCCGCCTGCTCCAGCCAGTCGACGAAGGCGTAGGCCCCGCGCCCGAGCGTGCCCACGTCCTCCCGGTTGCAGAGGGACGTGGGGTGGAGCAGCACCCCGAGCTCCCGGCGGGGGAAGAGGGCGGGCCTTGCGGGCGCAGTAGCGGCCGGCGGCATGGCGGGGCGGTTGGCAGGACGGCTGGGGGTCGGTGGCATCGCGGGTTGGCTGGCGGGTCAGCTGGCGGGTCGGCTGGCGGGTGAGGGTCCGGCAGCCAGTATACTGGGGGGCTTGCGTCGTCCGCCGGACCGAGAGGAGCCGCCATGCCGCGCGAGCCTGCCCGAACCGCCCTCCCCGACGACCCGCTCTGGTACAAGGACGCGGTCATCTACCAGCTGCACGTCAAGGCCTTCTTCGACAGCAGCGGAGACGGGATTGGCGACTTCCCGGGCCTCACCTCGCGGCTCGACTACATCCAGGACCTGGGGGTCGACACCGTCTGGCTGCTGCCCTTCTACCCGTCGCCGATGCGCGACGACGGCTACGACATCTCGGATTACAGGAGCGTCCACCCCGACTACGGCACGGCCCGGGACTTCCGCACGTTCGTGCACGAGGCGCACCGGCGGGGGCTGCGCGTGGTGACGGAGCTCGTGATCAACCACACCTCGGACCAGCACCCCTGGTTCCAGGCCGCGCGCCGGGCCCCGGCCGGCTCGCGCAAGCGCGACTACTACGTGTGGAGTGACACCGACCGGAAGTTTCCCGAGACCCGGATCATCTTCACCGACACGGAGAGCTCGAACTGGGCCTGGGACCCGGTCGCCAAGGCCTACTACTGGCACCGCTTCTTCTCCCACCAGCCGGACCTGAACCACAACAACCCCTCGGTGGTGAAGGCGGTCATCCGGGTGATGCGCTACTGGCTCGACATGGGTGTGGACGGGATGCGCCTGGACGCGATTCCCTACCTCTGCGTGCGCGAGGGCACCACCAACGAGAACCTGCCCGAGACGCACGCGGTGATCCGGCAGATGCGCGCGGTGGTCGACGCGCACTATCGCAACCGGATGTTTCTCGCCGAGGCCAACCAGTGGCCCGAGGACGTGCGCGAGTACTTCGGCGATGGCGACGAGTGTCACATGGCCTATCACTTCCCGCTGATGCCGCGGATGTACATGGCGGTGGCGCAGGAAGACCGGTACCCGATGACCGAGATCCTGGCCCAGACGCCGGAGATCCCGCCCATCTGTCAGTGGGCGCTGTTCCTGCGCAACCACGACGAGCTCACGCTGGAGATGGTGACCGACCGCGAGCGCGACTACATGTACCGCATCTACGCGGCGGACCCCCGGATGCGCGTGAACGTGGGCATCCGCCGGCGCCTCGCCCCGCTCATGGACAACGACCGGGACCGCATCAAGCTCCTGAACAGCCTGCTGCTCTCGCTGCCCGGGTCGCCCATCGTCTACTACGGCGACGAGATCGGCATGGGCGACAACTTCTACCTCGGCGACCGCAACGGGGTGCGCACCCCGATGCAGTGGAGCCCGGACCGCAACGCGGGGTTCTCGCGCGCGGACCCGCAGCGCCTGTACCTGCCCCCCATCATGGATCCGGTGTACGGCCACGAGGCCGTCAACGTCGAGGCCCAGCGGCGCGCGCCCAATTCCCTCCTCAACTGGATGCGCCGGCTCATCGCGGTGCGCAAGGCCCACAAGGCGTTCGGGCGCGGCACCTTCACCATGCTCCACCCGGGCAATCGCAAGATCTTCGCCTACGTGCGCCAGTACGAGAACGAGACCATCCTCTGCGCGGCGAACCTCGCCCGCTCCGCGCAGCCGGTGGAGCTGGACCTCGGCGCGTTCCGGGGCTGCGTGCCGGTGGAGCTCCTCGGCGGCAGCCATTTCCCGCCGATCGGGGAGCTGCCCTACTTCCTGACCCTGCCGGGGCACGGCTTCTACTGGTTCCGGCTGACCCCGGAGGCCGAGGCCCCCGACTGGCACCCGTTGCGCGCGCCGGCCGCGGAGTTGCCGGTCCTGGTCCTCACCGACGGCCTGGCGAGCTTCTTCCCCGAGCCGGTGGCCCAGGGGCGCCGCGGGGTCGCGCAGGCCCTGCGCCGGCAGCTCGAGCAGGAGGCCATCCCACGCTTTCTGCCCGGCCAGCGGTGGTGCGCGGACCAGGACGCGCCCCCGGGGCCGGTGCGCATCGAGGACCTCGGCGCGTGGTCCACCCGCTCCGGCGAGTGGCTCCTCTGCGTGGTGTCCGTCGAGCGCGCCGGTCGTGCGACCCAGCGTTACATCTTGCCCCTGGCCCTCGCGTGGGACGGCGGCGACGAGGACCGCCTCGTCGCGCTCGGCCCGGTCACGCTGGCCCGAGTGCGCCAGCGGGCGCGCGTGGGGGTCCTCCACGACGCCTTCGCCAACGACGCCTTCTGCAGGGAATTGCTGCGCGCGATCGGCCGGGGCGAGCGCCTGGCGGTGGGCGAGAGTCGGATCGTGTTCACGCCCACCTCGGCCTACGCCACCCTCTCCGCGGGCCTGCCGGCCGAGCCTGCGCTGCGCCGGCTGGCCGAGGCGAGCAACAACGCGATCGTCTTCGGCGAGGGGCTCTTCCTGAAGGGGACGCGGCGCCTGCGCGCCGAGTTCAACCTGGAGCGCGAGATGGGCCAGTTCCTCACCGAGCGGGCGCCGGGGGTGCGCGTCGTGCCCACCGGCGGCTCGGTGGAGCTGCACCAGCCGGACGGGACGGTCACCACGCTCGCGGTGCTCCAGGGCTACGTGGAGAACCAGGGCGATGCCTGGTCCTACACCTCGGCGTACCTGGAGCGCTTCCTCCGGCAGGCGCTGGCGGCGCCGCCGGGGCAGGGCGCTGCGGGCGAGGATGCGCACGCGACCTACTGCCTGCTGATGAGCACCCTCGGGCGGCGCACCGCGGAGCTGCACGCGGCTCTCGCCGCGGCGGAGGGCGACCCTGCCTTCGCGCCCGAGCCCATCGCCCCCGGCGAGCCGGCCGCCTGGGCCGAGGCGGTGGCCGCCGACCTGGACGCGACGCTCCAGCTCCTGCGCCAGCACCTGGAGGGGCTCGCGGGGCCGCCGCTCGCGGCGGCCGGCGCCCTCCTGGGCCGGGTGGGGGACCTGCAGCGCCGGCTGTCCTCGCTCGGCCGCCCGGTCGAGGCGGTCAAGACGCGCCTGCACGGAGACTTCCACCTGGGGCAGGTGTTGATCGCGGGCAGTGACGTGATGCTGATGGGCTTCGGGCGGGGGGCGGGCCGCGAGACCGAGGCGGGAGGCGCCCGGCACTCGGCCCTGAGGGACGTGGCGGGCCTGCTGCGCTCCATCGACCGCGCCGCCGCCAGCGTCGCCCGGCTCACGGCGGAGCGCCCGGAGGATCTCACGGTCGTCGAGCCGCTCCTGGGCGCCTGGCGGGCGGCCGCGCGCGGCGCCTTCCTGGAAGGCTACCGCGAGGGGATCGCCGGGTGTCCGGTCTGGCCCGCCGGTCCCGGGGGCGGTGAGCGCCTCGTCACCCTGTTCTGCCTGGAGAAGGCGGCGCAGGAGCTGCGCGAAGAGCTCGCCAGCCGGCCGGCGCGGATCGGGGTCCCCATCGCGGGGCTCCTCCAGGCGCTGGCGGGCCCCGAGGGTCCTCCGGAGGCCGCCGGCCGCCGCTGACCGGGGCCCCCCGTGAGGGGGAGCCCCGGCCCCGGCGCGTGGACTTATAATTCACCCGCGTGACATCCCACGCGCGACACGCGACCGAGCGGAGAGCCCCGATGCAAGCCGTCTTCGCATTCATGCGCAACAACCTCACCTGGCTCGTCATCGTGGCGATGGGGCTCGGGCTGCTGAAGGGGCACTTCGCGCCGATGGAGTTCTCGCGCCTCATCTGCGCGACGGCGGCCTTCATCATGCTCTATCCGGTGATGGTGAATTTCCGCCTCGAAGAGGGCTTCAAGAACATCGGCGGCGTGGGCCGCATCCTCGCGCTGACGCTCGGCGTGAACTTCGTGATCTCGCCGCTCCTGGCCGCGCTCGTCGCGTGGGCCATGCTCGGCTCCCAGCCGCTCGCCGCCGCGGGGCTCCTCCTCATCGGGGCGGTGCCCTCGAGCGGGATGGCCATCGGTTGGCTGAACCAGTTCAAGGCGAACGTGCACCTGGGGGTCGTGCTCGTGGCGGCGAACATCCTCGCCACCTTCGTCATCGTGCCGCTCCTGATGCCCGTGGCCCTCGAGCACCTGTTCCGCGCGGACATCGAGGTCGGCTCGCTCGTCATCATCGAAAAGCTCGGGTTCGTCATCCTGATCCCGCTCACGCTCGGCTGGCTGACCCGCGTGGTGCTGCAGCGGATGGGCCGCGGCGACCTCCCCGCGAAGAACCGGGAGACCCTGAACGGCGTGGCGAACTTCGGCATCCTGCTCGTGATGTTCCTCATCATGAGCCTGACCGACAGCCAGTCGGTGCTCTCGCACCCCCACGTGGCCCTGCTCTCGGTGCCCGCGGTCGCGGCCTACTACGCGGTGATGTACTTCGTCGTGACTCGTGTCATCCGCCACGCGCTCGCGCCGGGCGAGGCGCTGCCGTTCTTCGTGACGACGTTCCTGCGCTTCCACATCATCAGCCTCGGCATCACGATCGCGGCCTTCGGCGAGATCGAGAACGGGATCTTCGCCTCCGTCCCGATCATCGTCGGTCTCCTGATGCAGCCGGCGCTCGCCTCAGCGCTCGGCCGCCGGCTCGCGCGCCAGGCAACCTAGCCGAGGCGGTTTCGGAAGTCGGCGTAGTCGAAGCGGCGCAGCACCCGCAGCTCGCCGCCGTCCCAGGTCGCGATGCTCGGGTGCCTCACGCCGTTGAACATCGTGGTCTTCACCATCGTGTAGTGGCTCATGTCGGCGAAGACCACGCGGTCGCCCGGGTGGAGCGGCGCGGGGAAGGACCAGTCGCCGAGCACGTCGCCCGCGAGGCAGGTGGGGCCTCCCAGGCGGTAGGTGTGGGGGGTGGTCCCCGGATCGCCGGCGCCGTGGATGGTGGGCCGGTAGGGCATCTCCAGCACGTCGGGCATGTGGCAGGTGGCGGAGACGTCGAGGAGCGCGAGCCGCACCCCCGCGTTCTCGTGGACGTCGAGCACGCTCGCCACCAGCACCCCGGTGTCCACCGCCGCCGCTTCCCCCGGCTCGAGGATGACCTCGAGGTGGGGATGGCGGGCCTTCAGTCCGCGCAGGGTCTGCACCAGGAGGTCCACGTCGTAGTCGGGCTTGGTGATCCAGTGCCCCCCGCCGCAGTTCAGCCACTTCACCTGCGGCAGCCAGTCGCCGAAGCGGGCCTCGAAGGCCTGGAGCACGCGCGCGAACACGTCCGCGCCCTGCTCGCAGAGGGCGTGGAAGTGCAGGCCGTCGACCCCCTCGGGCAGGGCCTCCCCCAGCACCGCGCGGGTGGAGCCCAGGCGCGAGCCGGGGGCGCAGGGGTCGTAGAGCGCGACCTCGATCTCGCTGTACTCGGGGTTGCAGCGCAGGCCCACCTGGACCTTCCGGCCGCAGGCGCGCACCGCGGGCAGGTGGCGCTCGAGCTGGGCGCGCGAGTTGAGCACCAGGTGGTCGGTGTAGCGCAGGGTCTCGGCCAGGTCCTCCGCCGAAAAGGCCGGCGCGTAGGTGTGCACCTCCCGGCCGAACTCCTCGCGCGCGAGACGGGCCTCGTAGGGTCCGCTCGCACAGCACCCGTCGAGGTGCGGGCGAAGGACGTCGAAGGCAGGCCAGAGGGCGAAGCCCTTCAGCGCGAGCAGCACCTTGCAGCCGGCCTCGGCGCGCACCCGCGCGAGGATGCGCCCGTTGCGCTCGAGCAGCCGGCGGTCTACCACGAAGCAGGGGCTCGGGACCCGCCTCCAGTCGAGGTCGGTGATGGGGGTCACGGCGGGCGCGGGGGTGGACATGGAGGGACCGTTTCCTCGCGCGGTCGCCGCTTCCCTGCGGCGGGACCGCGGAAATCTCAGACCGGGAGCGGCCCCTCGGGCGCGGTCTCCACCCAGGGCAGGCCCCACTTGCCCACCTCGTGCATGAACGGGTCGGGGTCGAACTGCTCCACGTTCCACACCCCCGGCTTGCGCCAGCGCCCCTCCACCAGCAGCTTCGCGCCGAGCATCGCCGGCACCCCGGTGGTGTAGGAGATCGCCTGGGAGCGCACCTCGCGGTAGGCCTCCGCGTGGTCGCTCACGTTGTAGACGTAGTAGCGCTTGAATTTCCCGTCCTTGACCCCTTCGATCCAGCAGCCGATGTTGGTCTTGCCGGTGTAGTTCTTGCCGAGCGTCTCGGGCTTCGGCAGCACCGCCTTCAGGAACTGCAGCGGGACGATCTCCTTGCCCTCGAACAGGATGGGCTCGATGGAGGTCATGCCCACGTTCTGCAGCACCTCGAGGTGGGTGAGGTACGGCTTGCCGAAGGTCATCCAGAAGCGGATCCGCTTCAGGCCCTTGAGGTGTTTCACGAGGGACTCGAGCTCCTCGTGGTACATCAGGTACATGTCCTTCTCGCCGCACTCGGGGAAGTCGAAGGGCGTGTGCACGGAGAGCGGGTCGGTGTAGACCCACTTCCCTTCCTCCCAGAACTTGCCGCGCTGGGTGATCTCGCGGATGTTGATCTCGGGGTTGAAGTTGGTCGCGAACGCCTTGCCGTGGCTGCCCGCGTTGCAGTCCATGATGTCGACGGTGTGGATCTCGTCGAAGTGGTGCTTCTGGGCCCAGGCGCAGTAGATGTTGGTCTGGCCCGGGTCGAAGCCGCAGCCGAGGATCGCGGTGATGCCGGCCTGCTCGAATCTCTTGCGGTACGCCCACTGCCACTTGTACTCGAACTTCGCCTTGTCCGGCGGCTCGTAGTTCGCGGTGTCGAGGTAGTGCACGCCGGTGGCGAGGCAGGCCTCCATGATCGCCAGGTCCTGGTAGGGCAGGGCCACGTTGATCACCACCTCCGGCTTGAACGACTCGATGAGCGCAATGGTGTTCTTCGGGTCGTCGGCGTCGAGGCTCGCGGTCCTGACGACGCGGCGCTGCAGCTTCTTCACGTCGCGTGCGATGGCCTCGCACTTGGACTCGGTGCGGCTGGCGAGCAGGATATCGCTGAAGGTGTCCCGGGCCTGGGCGCACTTGTGCGTCACCACGCCGCCCACCCCGCCGGCACCGATGATGAGGACTCGCGACATGTCGATTCTCCTTGCGCAGATGGCGCTTTATAGCACTGTGTCCGCCGCGGGGCGACGCCCGGTCCCCGGGTGTGGCCGGAATGGCTTATCCTTTCCACTCCACCCAGGCGGAAGCGCGAGATAGTCTGATGAATCCATATGAAATTCTGGGGTCCCTGATCCAGAACGGGATGGGCGCGTCGTCGGGACGCCTGAATCACTCCCTCGGTAACGAGGGCCTCGGCGGGGGGGGCGGGTTCCCCGGCGCCGGGTCGGGGGCAGGGTACGGTGGCGGCGGGATGCCGGGTGCGGGCGGTGGGTTGTTCGACATCCTCGGCAAGGTGCTCGGCGGCGCGAGCGCCGCACCCTCCGCGGCGCCCTCGCGCCCGAGCTTTCCTGGCGGTGGGTTCCCGGGCGGCTCCGGGGCATCCAGCGGGGGCGGTGCGGGCCCGACGGCGGAGGTCCTGAAACAGGTGGCCGGGGCCATCCTGGGCGGATCCGGGGGCTCGGGCGCGAACGCGACCGGCGCGGGAGCCATGGCGGTGCTGGCGGGCCTCGCGGCGAAGGCGCTGGCCGCCTCCCGCGCGAGCAGCGCCGCGGCGCCGCGGTCCCCGGCGCCCCAGGCACAGGCCCAGGCCGAGAGCGAGGACAGCCTCGCCGCGGTGCTGGCGGGCCTGCGCAAGGCGGCCAACCCCCAGGAGGAGACGCTGGTCCAGGACATCGCCGCGCTCACCGTGCGGGCGATGCTGAACGCCGCGAAGGCCGACGGGCGCATCGACGAGGGCGAGGCCCAGCGGCTGGTGGGCAAGCTCCAGGAGGACGGACTCACGGCGGAGGACGAGCGCTTCCTGCGGGAAGAGATCCGCAAGCCCATGGAGACCGACGCGATCGTGCGCGCGGCGCGCACCCCCCAGGTGGCCGCGCAGATCTACGCGGCGTCGGTTGTCGCCATCGAGGCCGACACGGACGTGGAGCGCCGTTACCTCCAGGACCTCGCGGCAAGGCTCGGCCTGAACCAGCAGGCCGTGGCGTACGTGCACCGCTCGCTCGGGATGGCCTGAGCGGAGCGCACACACCGCGGCGGCTCGGGCCCCGGGCCGCGCCGCCGCGGCGCCTCTCAGGGCGCCTCTCAGGGCGCCTCGATGGGTGCCTCTCAGGGCGCCTCGATGGGTGCCTCTCAGGGCGCCTCGATGGGTGCCTTAACGCCTCAACGCACGAAGTACCACGCCACCGCCAGGGCCAGCAGCAGCGCGACCCCCACAAAGTAGGCGATGGGGCGCGCGCTGCGGCGGGGTGCGTCGCGACCGGCCGGGTGGGGCGCACCGTCGCCGCCCCGGTCCCTGTCCCCAGCCTCTCCCCTGTCCGGGGCCTGCAGGGGTGCCGCCAGGGCCTCCCGCTGGTCGGCATCGGCCGCCTTCGCTCGGGCCTCCTCGTAGAGCCGGCTCGCCTCTGCGTACACCGGCGCCGACCGGTCTTCCCCCTCCCGTGACTGTCCGAGGAGCCGTTCCAGGAAGTCGCGCGCCGCGCGGGGCCTGCCGTCCTCGAGGGCGAGCTGGGCGAGGCCGAGATAGGTGTCCGGGTACTCGGGGGCGAGCGCGATCGCTTCTTCCCAGAGCCGGTACGCCTCGGCGGGCCGTCGGCGCTTCAACTGCAGCTGCGCGTAGGCGTGGAGGACGGGCCCCTCACGGGAGCCCGCGCGGTACGCCTGGGCGTAGCCCGCCGCCGCCCGCTCCAGATCGCCCTTGCGGGCGAGGACGTCGCCGAGCAGGACCAGCGTCGCAGGGTCGCGCGAGGCCAGCAGCAGCGCATCGCGCGCCTGGGCGTAGGCCGCGTCCACCCGGCCCGTCCCGAGGAAGACCCGCGCGAGCTCCCGGCGCGCCGGGATGTCCGTCGGGTCGAGCGCGAGGACGCGCGTGAGGATCGGGACGGCCTGCGTCGTATCGCCGGCGCGCAGGAGCTCCGCAGCGCGCTCCAGGAGCAGCTGCACAGCCTCGTCGACGGCGGAGGGCGGGGCCGGCGCGTGGACGCGCACCGCCCGTTCCGCGACCACGGCCCGCGCCTGGGGGTGCAGGAAGTGGTACTGCCTCGCGATGGCCGCCTCGAGCTTCTGGCGCGGCAGCTTCTCGAATCCGCCCCACTCGGGCAGCAACGCCGCGAGGTCCACCACCGACACGGTGGTCCGGAAATAGGTGACGGGAGGAGCTCGGGGTCGCATTCGGGGGGTGTTGCCTGGGGCGGTGCGCCGGGGCGCGCACCGCGCCTGCGGCGCCGCTCTTATACCCCAGGAGCGTGGGAAACGGAATCTTGAGGGTGGGGGAGGGGCAGGACCACCGGCAAGACGTCATGTCGACCGGTGGCAGAGCCGCAAGGAATCATCCCGGCAGCCCGTCCGCGAATCGCGGGAGAAGCCAAGTCCTCAGCTTGCCGAAAGTGGTTCATTGAACCACACTTGAGCCATGAATTTCGAGTGGGATGAGCACAAGAGCGATGCTTGTTTGTTGGAGCGTGGATTTGACTTCGCGTATGCGGCGTCAGCCTTCGCCGACCCGGACCGGATCATTCGGCAAGACACCCGATACAGCTATGGGGAAGATCGCTACCAGCTGATCGGTCGCATTGGCAACCGTCTGTTCGTGCTCGTTTATACGCCGCGTCAAGGTGTGGTCCGGGTCATCTCTGCTCGAAAAGCCAACGCTCGAGAGGTGAAGCGCTATGAAAACCGTTCGCATGAAGATTGATGTCCAGGATCCGAAGGCCAAGCCACTCGGCCGAATTGACCCCAAGCGGCTCGATGCAACGACTGAAGCAGACATCGCCAGACACAAAGCAGCCGATGACGCTGAAGCCATGCTGGATGTTGCAAAGTTCGCACGCCGTGTGCGTCGGCGCCTGGGATTCAGTCAGGCAGAGTTTGCTGAGCGCATTGACGTTTCACTGGACACCATCCGCAACTGGGAGCAGGGCAAGCGCAGCCCAACGGGTGCGGCGAAGGCGCTCTTGAAGGTGCTGGACAAGGCGCCGGAGGCGGCGTTGGCTGCTTTGCTCTGACGTCTTGGGCCTTTCGACGCTCGCACGCTGCAGGCGCAGCGTCAGCCGCTGGGCGTGGCGGCGCTCGATCTCCCGGGGCTCAGGTTCCGTGGCGCTTGCGGTAGCGCTGCAGGAAGCGCCCGAAGCGCTCCATGGCGTCGGTGAGGTCGTCCTCGTGGGGCAGGAACACGACCCGTACGTGGTCCGGGTCGGGCCAGTTGAACCCGCTGCCCTGCACCAGGAGCACCCGCTCCTCCGTCAACAGATCCAGCACGAACTGCTGGTCGTCCTTGATGGGGTACATCCGCGGATCGAGGCGCGGGAACATGTACAGCGTGGCCTTCGCCTTCACGCAGCTCACCCCCGGCAGCTCGCTCAGGAGCTCGTGGGCGAGGTCCCGCTGCTTGCCGAGGCGCCCGCTCGGCAGGACCAGGTCGTTGATGCTCTGGTAGCCGCCGAGCGCGGTCTGGATCGCGTGCTGCCCCGGCACGTTGGCGCACAGGCGCATGGAGGCCAGGATGGAGAGGCCCTCGATGTAGTCCTGGGCGTGCGACTTCTCGCCCGACACGATCACCCAGCCGGAGCGATAGCCGCAGGCGCGGTAGTTCTTCGACAGGCCGTTGAAGGTGAGGAACAGCAGGTCGTCGGCCAGCGAGGCGATGGAGGTGTGCCGGTTTCCGTCGTAGAGGATCTTGTCGTAGATCTCGTCGGCGTAGACGATGAGCTGGTGTTCCCGGGCGATGTCGACGATCGCCTGCAGCACCTCGACCGGGTAGAGCGCCCCCGTGGGGTTGTTCGGGTTGATGACGACGATGGCCCGCGTGGCGGGGGTGATCTTGGCGCGGATGTCGTCGAGGTCCGGCAGCCAGTCGGATCCCTCGTCGCAGCGGTAGTGCCGCGGGGTTCCGCCCGAGAGGCTCACCGCGGCAGTCCACAGCGGGTAGTCGGGGGAGGGGACCAGGACCTCGTCGCCGTTGTTCAGCAGGCCCTGCAGGACCATCACGATCAGCTCGGACACGCCGTTGCCGATGTAGATGTCCTCCACCTGCACCCCGCGGATCCCCTTCTGCTGGGTGTAGTGCATCACCGCCTTGCGCGCGGCGAACAGGCCCTTGGAGTCGCTGTAGCCGGAGGAGTCGGGCAGGTTGCGGATCACGTCCTGCACCATCTCGTCCGGGGCGAGGAAGCCGAACGCGGCCGGGTTGCCGATGTTCAGCTTCATGATCCTCTGGCCCTCGTCCTCCATCTGCCGGGCGCGTGCCAGGACCGGTCCGCGGATGTCGTAGCAGACGTTGGCCAGCTTCGCGGACTTCGTGACGGGTTTCATGCTCGCAGTCGCCTCAGTCGAAGACGTCGGTCAGGGGCTTGCCCCCGAGGGGCCGGCGGCGCGTCAAGGCCGGGCTTCTCTCACGGAGGCAGATGCTCAACTATAGCAACTCCTGGCCCGGGGTGGCTGTGCGCTCGCGCCCCGTTCCACGACCCCAAGGCCTGCGGGAAAGCGGGCGGAGAGACACCGCGATGACCCCCTTGATCGAGCCCCGACCCAAGACCGCGCTGGCCTGGCAGGACGAGGAGATCGCCTACCCCGACGTGATCCGCCGCGCCCGGGCCCGGGCGGCCTCCATGCCGGAGGCGGGCGAGCGCGTCGTGCTCTTCGCCGAGAACTGCCCCGACTGGGTCTACTCTGCGTACGGTGCCTGGGTGGCAGGGGCCGTGCTGGTGCCGGTCGACCACCTGTCGACCGCCCCGGAGCTCGCCTACGTCGTCGACGACTGCCGGCCGGTCCTGGTGGTGTGCTCCGAGCACACCCGGGCCACGGTGGAGGGCGCGCTCGCCATCGCCAGCACCCGGCCCCGGGTCGCGACGTTCCAGGAGCTGCAGGCAGAGGCCGCGGCGCGCGAGGGCGCGCCCCACGACGCCCAGGCCACCGCCCCCATCACGGTGGACGAGCCCTCCCTCGCGGCCATCGTCTACACCTCGGGCACCACGGGCTCGCCGAAGGGCGTCATGCTGTCCTTCGGCAACCTCCTCGCGAACATCCGCCCGGTGGCGGACGCGGGCTACTACACCCCCGCGGCGCGGGTGCTCCTGCTCCTGCCGCTGCACCACGTGCTGCCGCTCGCCGGCTGCCTGACCGCGCCCCTGTACGCCGGGTCCACCATCGTGTTCGCCACCTCGCTCGCGGGGCCCGACCTGGTGGGCCTCCTGCGCCGCCACCGCATCACCCTGATCGTCGGCGTGCCGCGCTTCTACGACCTCCTGAACCGCGCCCTGCGCGAGCGCATCGACGCCAACCCCGTCGCCCGGGGCCTGTTCGCGCTGGCGCGCCGGGTGCGCTCACCGAAGTTCTCGAAGCTCCTGTTCGGGTCGGTGCATCGCAAGTTCGGCGGGTCGCTGGAGTACCTGGTGAGCGGCGGCGCCGCGCTCAGCCCGGCCACGGGCGAGACCTTCGACGTGCTGGGGTTCAAGGTGTGCGAGGGGTACGGGATGACCGAGTGCGCCCCGATGATCACCTTTCCGCGGCCCGAGGCGATCAAGCTCGGCTCCTGCGGCCAGGCCCTGACGGGGTGCGAGGTGCGGGTCGACGAGAGCGGCGAGATCCTGGCCCGTGGCCCGAACGTGATGCTGGGCTACTACGGCCACCCGGAGGAGACCCGGGCGATCCTGCGCGACGGCTGGCTGCACACCGGCGACCTGGGGCGGCTCGACGAGGAGGGCTACCTCTACGTCACCGGCAGGCTGAAGGACATCCTGGTCCTGCCGAGCGGCAAGAAGGTCGACCCCGAGGGCGTGGAGACGGTCCTCAGGGCCTCGCCCGGGGTGCGCGAGGTGGGGGTGTTCCTGGACGGGGAGACGCTGCACGCCCTGGTGGTCCCCGACTGGGACAGGCTCGCCATCAGCGACCGGGCGACCGCCGAGGCGACGCTGCGCCGGGACGTGATCGACCCCTACAACGCGGGCGTGTCGCCCTACCGGCGGGTGGCGCGCCTGACCCTCGTCCACGCGGAGCTGCCGCGCACGCGCCTCGGGAAGTTGCGCCGGCACCTGCTGCCGGGCATCGCGGAGGAGGTGGCGCGGACCTCCGCCATCCCCGGGTACCTCGACGCCCCGGCGGACAGCGCGCTCGCCCGCCTCGCGGCCTTCCTCTCCGGTGAGGGCGGCAAGCCCGTGCGGGCCGACAGCCGGCTCGAGGCCGACCTCGGGGTCGACTCCCTGGGTCGGGTGGAGCTGTCGGTCTTCATGGAGCGGGCCTTCGGGGTCTCCATCCCCGAGAACCGCCTGGCCGAGGTGGAGACCGTCGGCGACCTGGCGCGCTTCGTCGCGGAGTACCGCAAGGAGGAAGGGGCGACGCCGCCGGAGGCGGTGTCCTGGGCCGAGATCCTGCACCCGAAGACGCCCCCTGCGCTGCCCGGCAGCGGCCTCGCCCACCGCGCGCTCACCCACCTGCTGCGCTGGGGGGCCCGCACGTTCTTCCGCATCGAGGCACGGGGCCTGGAGCGCCTCCCCGCCGCGCCCTTCGTGCTGGTGCCGAACCACCAGAGCTACCTGGACGGCCTCTTCGTCGCGGCCCACCTCCCGGCCCCCGTGGTGCTGAACACGGTCTTCTACGCCAAGGAGAAGCACGTGCGGTTGGGCTGGCTGCGCTGGCTCGCGGCGCACGCCAACACCATCGTGATGGACGAGAAGGCCGGCTTCCTGCCCTCGCTGCAGCAGCTGGCCGAGGCGCTGCGCCAGGGCAGGAACCTGATGATCTTTCCCGAGGGGACCCGCTCGCGCGACGGCACGCTCGGGGAGTTCAAGGAGAGCTACGCCATCCTCGCCCGGGAGCTGAAGGTCCCGGTGGTGCCCGTGGCCATCGACGGGGCCACCGGCGTGCTGCCCCCGGGGCGGCACTTCCCGCGCCTGTCCTGTCCCATCACCGTCACCTGCCTGGACCCCGTGCGCCCGGAGGAGACGGCCTCGCCCGCGGAGCTCAACGCGACCGTGCGCCAGCGCATCGCCGCCGAGGTCCGGGTGGCCGCGGGGAGCTGCGGGGGCTGAGACCGACCCGGCGGGGTCCCCTCCAGGGACCGCCGTTGCGCCCACTTCTGCGAAGCAGGTCCCGAATCTTCCTCTAAAGGCCCCCCTCGGGGGGCCGATACCCGGAGCACGTGAAGTACCCCGCGCGTCGAAGACACGCGCAGGGCGAGTGCTCGGGGTGCGTGATGAAGCAGAGGAAGTTGCAGGCACTGGCCGTCTCCCTGGGCCTGTGCGGCCTGTGTTCCGCGCTACCGGCCGGGGCGGCGACGGTCGGCCGCGTGGTCGCGGTGGGCGAAGACGGCAACAGCTACTACCAGGTCACCTGTGGCGACGGCGGCGTCGCGAGCGTGGTGGTATCGGGCTCGCGGCAGGAGGTCTGCATCTACGCGGACCACCTGGGCCGCAGTTGCCGGGCCGACTGGACCGTGGACAACGCCGCTGCGTACGCCTGCCGAACCGCGCCGCCGCGGAACCTCGCCCCATGACCTCTCGCACGGACCGGCAGTGTGGATTCACTCTGCTGGAGCTCGTCGTCGTCGTCGCGGTGGCCGGGATCCTGCTGGTCACCGGCGTCCCCGCCCTGCAGGACATGGTGCGCAACAACCGGCTCGTGACCGAGACCAACGACCTGGTGGCTCACTTGAACCTGGCGCGCAGTGAGGCGATCAAGCGCAGGACACGGGTGGCGATCTGCAGTTCGACCGCCGCTGGCGCGGCCGTCCCGGCCTGCGACGGGGGCACCGACTGGGACACCGGCTGGGTGGTCTTCGTGGACGCCGACTCCGACGGGGTGGTGGACAGCGCCGCGGACGTCATTCGCCGCAGCGCAGTCGTCGCGGGCGCGACCCACGTGCGCGCCAGCGGAGGGACTCTCTCCTTCGGCGCGGATGGGAGCGTTGCCGGAGGTGCCGCAACCACCCTGGCCGTGTGCGACGACCGGGGAGAGTCGCGCGGACGCCAGATCAGGGTGGCCGGTGTCGGCCGCCCGCAACGGGTCGGTCCGCAGATACCAGACGCGGGCTGTAACCCGGGAGGGTGAGTGCGGTGAGACAGGGTCGCGGGTGTGGGCGGTGGCCGAGCTCGGGAAGCCAGGGCTTCAGCCTGATGGAGGTCCTGGTCGCGCTCCTCGTCCTGGCCATCGGGCTCCTGGGGCTCGCGGCGCTGCAGGCGCGGGGCGTCAAGTTCAACCACGACGCGTACCTGCGCAGCCAGGCGACTTACCTGGCCTACGAGGTCATTGACCTGATGCGGGCCAACGTGACGAACGCCGGCGACTACGTGGTCGCCACCGACCCGGGTGGCACCTGCGACCCGGGGGCCTCCGGGCACACGAACGACCTGGCGTGCTGGTACGACGCCCTGCAGGCGGCGCTGCCCGCCGGTGACGCCATCATCGCCGCCAACGGGGACCAGTTCGACGTCACCATCCGCTGGCAGGCGCGTGGCGCACGCGAGGCGACCAACCAGGCCGCCTGCTTGGCGGCGCCCTCCCGTGTCTGGGTCGATCCCTTGTGCCTCGTGACGCAATCCTGGACTTTCCGCACATGACCTTGCACGCCACGCGCGCACGCCACACCCGCAGCCGTGGCCTGAGCCTGGTGGAGTTGATGGTGGCGCTCGTCGTCGGCCTCCTCCTGATGGCGGGCACGATCTCGATCTTCCTTTCGAACAAGCGGACCTATGAGATCACGGACGACCTCTCGCGGCTCCAGGAGAACGCGCGCTTCGCGCTGGAGACCATGCTGCGGGACCTGCGGATGGCGGGGAACCTGGGGTGTGGTCAACGGTCCGTCAACCTGACCACCGAGGTGGCGGTTCCCAGTGACGGCATCCTCTGGGACCTGACGACCAACCTCGAGGGTCTCGACGATGGCGCCACCGCATGGAGTCCCAGCGGTCGAGCCACCAGTGCGGACAACAATGTCAGCGGGCTGCGGGACGTGCCGGTCGCGCCGCTGGCAGGAACCGACGCCATCACCCTGCGTTACGGAGCGGGCCCGGGGCTGGTGATGACCGCCGGCCAAAGCGTGTCCGGCGCGACGATACCCGTCGACACCTCCGACGATGCCGGCGACCGCACGGACGACGACGCCGGCGCGGAGCACGCCGCGCTGCAGCAGGCACAGCTCGCCGTGCTGACCGATTGCGGCGGCATGAGCCTCTTCCAGTTGAGCGCCGTCCAGGCGGCTGCCGTCGTCAGCAGCGCGGGCTTCTCTCGCCCGTTCGAGCGGTCCGCCACCGGGCCGATGTACCCGCGGGTCATGCCGGTTCGGGCCGTCCGATACTTCGTGGGCGACGGGGCCATTGCGATTGCAGACGAGGCGACCCGCTGCAGGGACGACCGGGGCCAGCCCGTGCCCGCCCTCTACCGCACGACGTTGACGACGACGCACCCGGAACCCGTGGTCTGCGGCGTCGAGAACATGCAGATCCTGTATGGCGTCGACAACGACGGCGATGAGCAGCCGAACCTGTACGCCCGCGCATCCGCAGTGGGCAACACGGTCCAGTGGCGGAATGTCGTGAGCGTGCGACTCGGCCTGCTGCTCCGGACCCTGGACGAGTACGGTGCCGACCCCGACCCGCGCCCCGTGAAGAACATCCTGAAGGGCGGCGGGTTCGACACGCTCGAGGGTTGCGAGACGGACGCGGGCGGCGCCGATCGCGGTTGTGTGACCGTCGCCGACCCGAATCTTCGCGTCCGCCGCAGGGTCTTCTCCACCACGGTCTTCCTGCGAAACCGCATATGAGTCTCCTGCACCTGCACCATGGTCCTTCCGCGTCTCTGGCCAGGGGGCGCGCAGCGCACCAGCGCGGCGCCGTCCTGATCGTCGGGCTCATCCTGCTCGCCGTGCTCACCCTGCTCGGCCTCACGGGCATGAGTACCACCTCGCTCGAGGAGAAGATGGCGGCCAACGCGCAGGAGGGCACGCGCGCCTTTCAAATCGCGGAGACCGGCCTAGCCAGCGCCTTTGCCGAGGAGCTCGCCTGGGACCTGGATGGCTACGACTCCCCCCTTCAAGCAGTGAAGCTGGCGGACAACACTCAGGTGGGTCAGTTCCAGTACTGGACCCGCTTCAACGGCTGGTCGCCCCCTCGCCAGCCCTACAGCGCCGTGCACTTTCACGCCGCCCACTTCGACTTCCGCAGCGAGGGCACGACCTTCGCCGGCGGCGCCGCGAGTGATATCCAGGCGAGACACCACGGCGGTGTCTACCAGATTGCCCCGAAACAGTAGGGCGTGCCCCGGGCGCCCCGAGGAGACGCAGGCATGAAACGCTCCCGCTTCCTGTCCTTCCTCCTCGCCGTCGCGGCCGGGGGAACTGCCGGTTTGCCCGTTGCCTCCCTGTCGGACGACACCGATGTGTACGTCGGCTCCGAAGAGCTTGCCCAGGTCCAGGGGGTCCGGCCGAACGTACTGATCATTCTCGATACCTCCGGCAGCATGAGCACGACCGTTCCCGGGACGGGCAAGAGCCGGATGACCAACATGAAGGAGGCGCTGCAGTCCATCCTCGACGGGCTGAACAACGTCAACGTCGGCCTGATGCGCTTCAGCAACCCGGGCGGGCCAATCCTCTTCCCCGTCGCCTACATCGACGAAGACGCATCGGAAGCATTCAAGGCCGGCGGTGCGGACATCACGGCCCGGATCGCTGACGGCACCGACGACGTCGAGGAGCTCAAGTCGACCGGTGCGATGAAGTTCACGAGCACCCGCCTCGAGTTGCTCGACACGCCCGCGTTCGGGAGCGAGACCAGCCTCAATGCGGGCCTGGGGGTGGGTGTCAGCGCTGGCGTAGATGACGTCGAGGAGCTGGTGGGCGTTTCGTTGACCACCTCTGGCGGGGAGATGAGACTGGGGAGCGGGGGCGGAGGGACGCGGGTGAACGGCCTCGTCTTCCGCAATCTCGCGATACCGCAGGGTGCCTACGTGCTCGGGGCCGACCTGGTGTTCACGGCCGCTCAGAGCGACTCCGGCGACACCAGCTTGAGGTTCGCCGGTTGGGACATCGACAACGCGGGAACGTTCTCGAACACCCAGAAACCATCGAGCATCCTGGCATCGAGCGTCCTGTCGACGACCTCCACGCTGGTCATGTCCGGTCTCGCGCCCTGGACCAGCGGCCAGACGTATGCGACCGACGACCTGTCCCCGGTCGTGCAGGAGATCCTGGACCGCCCCGGCTGGGCCTCCGGCAATGGCCTGGGCATCCTCGTCTCCGGGACAGGCCAGCGCCGGGCGAAAACGTACGATAGTTGGCCTCGCCAGCCGGCGAAGCTGCGGGTGACCTACGGGACCGGCAGCCCGGGCGAGCAGCGCGTGGGCCTGCGCTTCCGCAACCTCGGCATCCCGCAAGGCGCGACCATCGACAGCGCGGTCCTGGAGCTCTCCCCTTCGCGCACCCTGAACGGCCCCGTGACCTTTCGCATCTACGGCGAGAAAGTGGCCGACGCCGCGCCCTTCGACACCGCCACGGAGTCCATGGCGAACAAGCTCGCCCGCAAGACATCGGCGCAGGTGGATTGGGCCGCAGCCACCGAGTGGGTCGCGCGGAGCGCTGAGGGACAGAGCCAGAGCTCCCCGGACCTCGCACCCATCCTGCAGGAGATCGTGAGCCAGGCCGGGTGGTGTGGCGGCAACGACCTGGCTCTCCTGATCGAGAAGGTCGACGGGGCGGGCTGGCGGGCCGTTCACAGCTACGAGGGGGATCCGGATTTCGCCCCCACGCTCAAGATCAATTACACCTATAACCCCGCCACGGCGCCGGCGGACACGGGCTGCATGGTGCAAACCCTGCAACGCCAGGTCATCGCAGGTACCGACGACGCGGAGCAAAGCTCGACGGGCACCATGCGCCTCGTCGATGCGAGCCTGGACATGCCCTACACCGGAGGGGCGGCACAGACCACCGGGATTCGTTTCCAGGACGTGCGGCTCGACCCTGGGGCCGAGATCCTGGACGCGCGCCTGGTCTTCACGGCCTACGCCACCAATACCGTCTCCGGGGCGTCGATGGTCTTCTTCGGTGAGGCGGCCGATAACTCGGCCGGCTTCAAGGCCACCGCCAACAATCTGTCCGCCTCCGCCCGGCCCACCACCACCGCGTCGGTGACCTGGGGCTCCGCCTCCAGCCCTGCGCTGACCGGATGGAACCGCGACGGCACCTACACTTCACCTGCCCTCACGTCGATCGTGCAGGAGGTCGTCAATCGCTCGGGGTGGCAGTCCGGAAACTCCCTCTCGTTCATCGTCAAGCCCGGCAGCGAACAGCGGCGCGCTCACAGCCACAACAGCAGCCCTGGCAAGGCCCCTGTCCTCAAGATCACCTACAAGGGCAGGCTCACAGCGAGCAGCAACTCGTCCGTCACGGTGCGCCAGCTCCTGAAGCAGACGGTCAACACCCTGGAGCCCGGGGGTTGGACCCCCATCGTGGACACGCTCTATGAGGCGGCCCGGTATTACCGGGGAGAGGGTGTCGTCCACGGAAAGACGCGCGGAACGGACGGTGACACGGTGGAGCGCAACACCAGGGTCAGTCACCCCGCGTCCTACACGGGCGGGACGGTCTATCGCCAATCCGGGTGCACGGACGCCAATCTGAGCGCCGCCGCCTGCGAGAGCGAGCGCATCGACGGCAGCCCGGTCTACGTTTCCCCCGTCGATGAGCTCTGCGGCTCGAACTACGTCATCCTTCTCACCGACGGCGAGGCCAACAACAACCACTCCGCGAGTCTCATCCGCAGTCTCGCCGGCATCGCAAGCTGCCAGGCGAAGCTCTCCAACAACGCCACCGTGCTCACGGGAGAGCAGTGCGGCATCGATCTCGGGCGGTTCCTGTACACCAAGGACCAGTTGAGCGCGCTCGCAGGCAGCCAGACGGTGGTGACCTACACCATCGGATTCAACCTGGACGCGAGCGACCCCGAGCAGGTGCACGCGGTCCAGTTCCTGAAGGACCTGGCCAAGGAGTCCGGGGGGCAATTCCGGCCCGCCACGACGGCGGCGGACCTGGCGGAGACCTTCCAGGCATTCTTCCTGGACATCCTGAACCGAAGCACCTCCTTCGCCGCACCCGCCCTTTCGGTGAACGCCTTCAACAAGCTCTATCACCGGGACGACGTGTACTTCTCGCTGTTTCAGCCGTCGGACCGCATTCGTTGGACCGGGAATGTCAAGAAGTACCGCCTGCGGAGCAAGCCGTCGGAATGCCCGGGCGGGGCGTTTACGGACGATTGCAGTCTCGGTGAGGTACTCAGTCAGGACGGCGAAGAGGCCATCGGTCCGGATGGCCGCATCAAGGATGGCATCAGCAGTTACTGGAGTTTCCAGGACGGCGACAAGATCCAGAAAGGTGGCGCCGGTAACGCGGGTCCCACACCTGCGAACCGCCGGGTGATCACCTTCACCGGGAGCGCCGACCCTGCGGGCGACAACCTGGCCGCTGCCGCTCACGAGGTCAAGGACACCAATTCCTTGCTGACCAACACGATGCTCGGGTTGGAGGGCACGGCGACCGCGGAGGCGCTGAGCGCGCTCATCTCCTGGGTGCGCGGGGTCGACGTCGACGAGGAGAACGACGATGGCGACACCCGCTACAGCTTCAGTGACCCGCTCCACTCCAGCCCGCAGGCGGTGACCTACGGGGGGAGCGATGCAGCCCCTGTCACGAAGCTGTTCGTGGGCACGAACGACGGCGGGCTGCGAATGATTGACGCGGAGACCGGCGAGGAAGAGTGGATCTTCTACCCGCCGGAGACGCTGTCGCTCCAGGCCCGCCTGCGAAGCAATCCCAAAGAGCTGCGGCACGTCTACGGGATGGACGGGACGCCCACGGTCTGGCTCAAAGACAGTGACGGCGATGGCACCATCGGCGACACCTCCGGCGACTTCGTGCGCGTCATCGTCGGGATGCGCCGGGGCGGGAACCACTATTACGCGCTGGACGTGACGCCCGCCACCCCCCTGACCGTGCCCGGGACGATTGCCCCGACCTACCCGAAATACCTCTGGCGGATCGACGGGGGCAGCGCGGATTATCCCCAGCTCGGCCAGAGCTGGTCCCGTCCGACGGTGGCTACGGTGCGCGTGGGGACCAGCACGGCGGGCCTGAGCGAGGTGCGTGACGTACTGATCTTCGCGGGTGGCTACGACGAGTCCCAGGACGGTGCCTTCGGGTCGAGCACCAGCGGCAACGCGATCTACATTGCCGACCCGCTGACGGGTGCGCGCAAGTACTGGATCAGCGGGACGGCCCACTCGGCGGGGGCCGGTGTCCAGGTTCCGGGCATGACCTATCCGATCCCGTCGGACGTCTCCGTCCTGGACGCCAACGGCGACGGTGCCATCGATCGAATCTACGTGGGTGACACGGGTGGCCAGCTCTGGCGCATCGACCTGGCGCCTGCGTCGGGTAGCCCCGGCGGCGTGAAGGCCGTGGTCGGCAAGCTGGCGACGGTCTCCAGCAGCGCGAGCGAGGCCGACAAGCGGAAGTTCTTCTACCCGCCCGACGTCGTCCAGATGTTCGACGGCAAGTACTCGGACGTCTCTCGGTATGACCTGGTCACGCTCGCGAGCGGCGACCGGGAGCACCCGCTCAGCGAGGCGGTGACCGATCGGCTCTACGCTTTTCGTGACATCGATTACGACCCGATGGCGGACGCGAATGGGGACGGGCTCGCCGACAGCTACCCGAGCTCCACCGCGGGGGTGGCGCTGCAAGGAGCTCTGGACGGACCGCCGGACGTTGCCGGTGACCTGTTCGACGCCACCAACGTCCCCCAGATCGACGTTGACGGGGCGAACCTCACGGCCCTGCGGCAGTCGAAAGGGTGGTACCTGCGCTTCGAGGGGACCGGCGAGAAGGGTCTCGCCTCGCCCATCGTCCTCGCCGGCAAGCTCTTCATCACGACGTTCGTGCCCCAGGCCCCGGAGATCGGTGACACCTGCCAGCTCATGGAGGGCGGGGGGCGCCTGTATGGCGTCGACGCGCTGAACGCGGAGCCCAGGTTCAACTGGGACGGTCTCGGCGAGATTGCGAGCAAGGCCGACCGACGCTATCAGTTGGCCGCGGGCATCCCGTCGGGGGCCGTGCCGATCTTCCAGCAGGAGGGCGTGACGCTGCTCGTCGGCGTTGGTGGCGGCGCGGAGACGGTCAATCCCGAGATCGCGTTGCCGCGGGCCCATACGTACTGGTTCCAGGGGCAATGAGCATGAGCACTTTCGCGTCCGTGCGCCGCAGCCATCCTCGGGGCAGGGCGAGGGGGAAGCCCGAGCCGGGTTTCACGCTGATCGAGCTGATGATCGTGGTGGCGATCGTCGGGATCCTCGCGGCCATCGCCTACCCGTCCTACACGGAGTACGTGCGCCGCGCGGCGCGCGCCGACGCCCAGGGGGCGCTCACCAGCCTCGCGGCGGTGATGGAGCGTTGGTTCTCGGACAACAACACCTACGTGGGAGACCCCTTCGCGGCAGGCCTGCACCTTGACTGGTCACCCGTGGACGAGCCGGAGGCGAACCGGCGTTACGACTTGACCATTCCAGCCTCCGGACAGACCGGTTACACCCTGCGCGCGACACCGGTCGCCGGTACCGTGGTGGCCGGCACCGGTATCCTCGAGCTCACCTCCACCGGTTGGCGGGGCTGGGACCGCAACAACGACGGAGACACCGCGGACGCCGGGGAAGACACCTGGGAGCGCTAGCCCGAGCCTCCCAGGCGTCCCCGTATCCACGCGGGGGCGTCCGCGCACCGGCCGCGGGCGCCCGCTCCTCGACCGTCTGTAAACACGCCGTCACTCCCTCGGAGCGCTCACCGCGTAGAAGGCCGCGAGGTGGGCGATCTCGTCGTCACTCCGGGGCGCCGCCAGCGCGCGCATCAGGCCGTGCGTCCGGGTGCCCTCGCGGTAGGCCTGCAAGGCGCTGGTGAGGTAGGTCCCCGACAGCGCGGCGAGCTTCGGGGTCCGCGGCGAGGAGCTCACGCCGCGGTTGCCGTGGCAGCCGGCGCAGGAGTGGGTCTCCGCCGCGTTCCGGTCGCCGGGGAGCTTCTCGGCGTAGCCGACCGGCTTCACCGGCTGCAGGCAGTAGAGTCCCGCCAGCTCCACCACGTCCTGCCCGCCGAGCCCGGACACGAGGGCCTGCATCGGGGCGTGGGTGCGGCGCCCGTCGCGGTAGCTCTCGATGGCGACGATCAGGTACTCGCGGTGCTGCCCGGCGAGCGTGGGGTTGTCCGGGGTGGGGCTGTTGCCGTCCGCCCCGTGGCACCCCGCGCACATCACGGCCTTCGGGTGATCGGCCGCCGCCGGTGCCGTGGCCGCCGCCGGCGCCGTGGCCGTCGCCGGACCTGCGCCCATTGCCGGCGCCGTGGCCGCGGCGTCCGTGGGCGCCGCCAGCGCGGGCGCGACGTGCTGGTAGGTGACGTAGGCGCCGAGCCCCACCACCACCCCGATCCACGCGACGAGCGAGGCGATGGCGAGGTTGCCAAAGGTGCGCATGCCCGTGCCGGAGAGGTCCACCTCGCCCTCCGCGCGTCCGGAGCGGTAGGCGACGGTGAGCAGGTAGCCGATGGCGATGAAGCCCCAGAGGAACGTCAGGAAGAAGAGCGCCGTGCTGCCCCAGTCCAGGTTCACGGGGTAGTCGAAGATGGAGTACCCGAACTGCCCCACGTAGTCCGAGCGCAGGGACTCCCGTGCGGCGGCCATGGCCAGCACGACCACGAGCCCCGCGACGCCCGCCGGGACGGCGTGGCGCAGCGGGTCCTTGCGCACCGCCCACAGATAGCCCACCAGGGCCACGCCGAGGACGATGGCCACCAGGTAGAACGGGTCGGCGTGGAAGCCGAGCTTCCCGGGGATCACGGCGGACCACCAGAGGCCGGTCCCCACGCTGATGACCCCGAATCCGAAGGCCAGGTGCAGGCCGAGCTTCGCGACCCAGGCAAGGTACTCGGGGTCGCGGTCCCCGCGGTTGCGGAAGTACCAGGCCGAGGCCACGAGCAGCAGGCCGGTGAGCACCGGGGAGGCGAGGATCACGTGCAGGTAGCGCGCCCACTGCCAGGCGTGGAGCGTGGTGCCGCGGGTGTCCGCGCCGCCCTCGGTACTGGCCCACCCGAGCCACGCGTCCGGCAGCAGGGCCTGGTAATTGAGCGCGTGGATGACGAAGCCCGCGAGCAGGAAGCCGGCCAGGGCGATGAGCCCCCAGAAGGCGGTGCGCGCCGCCCCGCGGTGGTGGCGCAGGTAGTAGCGGTAGGACGCGGAGTAGGCGGCGATCATCAGGAAGACGAAGCCGACCACCCAGGCTGCGGACAGCAGGTTGGAGGTGTACCAGAAGGGGTCGTAGATCACCTGCACGAAGAGCAGCGGGGCGACCCCGATCAGGACCGCGAAGCTGACGCTGACGGTGGCG
The DNA here is from genome assembly GCA_017999615.1 of Gammaproteobacteria bacterium. Lineage (NCBI taxonomy): Bacteria > Pseudomonadati > Pseudomonadota > Gammaproteobacteria > Gammaproteobacteria bacterium. The sequence goes on from JAGNLM010000003.1 coordinate 79,972, forward strand.
ATCCGCGCGGTGGTCGCCGACAGGCGTTGCCAGCGCTCCGCCCGCCGAAAGCGCCCCCACAGCGAGATCAAGAGCCCCCCGACCACGAAGTTCACGAACAGGATGTGGAGGGCGAAGGTCAGCACCATCAGGAGCTGGAACACGACGGGGTACAGGGGCACGCCCATGGGGTCGCGCAGGGCGGCGAGGACTTCGTTGACGTGGGATTCCATGTCTGTCTTCCCCCTTCAGTGCTTCGCGGCGAGGGCGGTGGCGCCCTTGCCGAGCTCGACCAGGTAGGCGGCCAGCGCGTGGCGCTCGGCGTCGTTGCCCACGAAGGACGGCATGAAGTCGTAGTGCCCGAGGCCCGTCAGGTAGCCGTCGGTGCGCTCGACGTCGGCGAGGCGCAGGCGCCGTACCATGCGCGCGAGCGGGCGCAGGCCCGTGTCCCCGAGCGCGTGGCAGGCCGAGCACTGCTGCTCGGCGAGGAAGCGCCCCACCGCCACCCGGTTCCCGTCGGAGATGGGCTGCAGCGCCGGCGGCACGAGGGCCACGTGCTTCAGGAACCCGTCCCGGCTCATCGCCTCGACCTCGGGCTCGACTCCGCGGCTGGCGACGCCGTGTGCGATCACCTGGTTGGAGTACATGTACCCGGCGATCACGTAGGGCTTGCGCAGCATCTCGCGGATGCGCTCGCCCCCGAGGATGCCGGTGAAGAGGATGAAGATGGCGAGGACCGCGGTGGCGGTGGTGATCGCCCCCGGCGTGCGCAGGGCCCAGACGAAGTAGACGAGCATCAGCACGGCGACTGCGACCGAGCCGTAGAGCACCGTGCCCGGCACCAGCCCCGCGAGACCGGCCTTGTAGGCGGTGGCCGCAGGGAGGGTCGCCGCCCACGGGACCAGCATCACGCTCCCCACGAGCAGGCCCGCGATGCCCCATTTCGCGGCGAGCCGCGTGATTTCCTCTCGGGTCTCCTCGTCCTTCAGCCGGCTCGCCACCGCCATTGCGAAGGTCGCCGAGATGGCGAACATGAACCCGGTGCGGGTGAAGAGCTGCGGGAAGTAGGTGGGGTTGAAGAACCCGTCGAAGAAGCTGCCCGTCTCGTTGAATTTCCCCGGGGTCAGCATGAAGGCGAGGATGCCGACGATGATGATCATCGTCACCCAGGAGGCGACGGCGAAGACGATGCCGATCCGCAGGTGCGTGCGCCGGTCCACCTTCCCGAAGGTGTAGTAGTAGACGAAGATCCCGATCACCTCGATGACGAAGAACACCCACTCCGTCGCCCAGGCCCAGACGTAGGTGTGGATGAGGCCCGAGATCCCGCGCGGGCTCGCGACGGTGGCCGAGAACCAGATCCCGACGCCGGTGAGGCTGCCGAGGACGTAGGAGAAGATGAGGAGGGTCCTGGTGTACTTCTTGATGTACTCGATGAGCTCCGGGCGGTTCTGGCGGTAGGCCCGGTTCTCCAGGAACACGTTGAACCACATCGCGCTCACGGAAAGGTGCGAAGGCAGGATGTGGAAGGCCGCGATGAGGCCGATGACTCCCCCGGCGGTGAGTGCGGGGACTTCCCAGGTCGGATACATGCCTCTCCCCCTCGGTGTCTCTGTCCGTGCGTGCCGTGCGGGCCGTGCGTGCGGTGCGGGCCGTGCGCGCCGTGTCTGGAGCCCGTGACGCCCCGAGGGCGGACGGGACCGAGGCCGAGGCTACCACCCCGGGAATTTCGTGCAACCCCGTACCTCGTGCAACCCCTTCCCTCGCGCGCCCCGGGGTCACGAGGCGGCACGCTCCCGCGATATACTGAAGGCCGGCATCGGACACAGGCCCCGGCTGCGCGGGAGCCGAAAGGGCGGGCGGACCGCCGGGGTTCTGCATCGTGGCGACCGAATTCCTGATGGGCAACGAGGCGATCGCGCTCGGCGCGATCGCGGCCGGCGTGGGCGTGGTGACGGGCTACCCCGGCACACCCTCGAGCGAGATCCTGCAGACCGTCGCCAAACGGAGCCCCGGCGGGATCCACGTCGAGTGGTCCGTCAACGAGAAGGTCGCCCTCGAGGTGGCGGCGGGCGCGGCCTTCGCCGGCGCGCGGGCCATGGTGACCATGAAGCAGGTCGGTCTGAACGTGGCCTCCGACCCGCTGATGAGCCTCGCCTACCTCGGGGTGAAGGGCGGGATGGTGGTGGTGGTCGCCGACGACCCGGGGCCGATCTCCTCCCAGACCGAGCAGGACACCCGCACCTTCGGGCTCTTCTCCAAGCTGCCGGTCTTCGACCCGGCCTCCCCCGAGGAGGCCTACGAGATGATCGGCGACGCGTTCGAGCTCTCCGAGCGCTACGGCACGCCGGTGCTGTTCCGGCCCACCACCCGCGTGTGTCACGGCAACGCGCCGGTCACGCTGCGCGAGGGGCGCACCGCCGTGGTCCCCGAAGGCTTCGTGAAGGACCCGCGCTGGGTCATCTTCCCGCGCCTGTCCTACGAGAGCCACCTGCGCATCGAGCAGACCCTGCCCGTCATCGGCGAGGCGTTCTCGGGCTACCGCTTCAACACCCTGCGGGGCGAGGGCACGCTCGGTATCGCCACCCAGGGGATCAGCACCGCCTACGTGGGCGAGGCGCTGGCCGCGCTCGGCGCCGGGGTCCCGGCGCACCGCCTGCTGCGCGTCGCGACCCCGCACCCGTTCCCGAAGGCGCTGGCGCTCGAGTTCCTCGCGGGGCTCGACCGCGTGCTGGTGGTCGAGGAGCTGGACCCGGTCATCGAGCGCGAGCTGCAGCGCCTCGCCGGCGAGCGCCACCTGCCGGTGACGGTGCTCGGCAAGGCGAGCGGCGCCGTCGCGTCCGCCGGGGAGAACAGCGTCGAGTCCGTGACCCGGGCGCTCGCCGGCTTCTTCGGGCTCCCGGACCCGGTGCTGGCCGCCGTCACCCCGCCCGGCGAGGCCCCGGCGCTGCCCCTGCGCCCGCCGGTGCTCTGCGCGGGGTGCCCACACCGCTTCTCCTACCTCGCCGTGAAGCACGTCATGCGCAAGCGCAAGGCGGTGTTCGGCGGCGACATCGGCTGCTACACGCTCGCCAACGCCGACCCGCTGAACATGGTGGACACCTGCCTGTGCATGGGCGCGGGCATCACCATGGCCCAGGGGCTGCACGTGGTCCAGCCCGACGTGGTGCACTTCGCCTTCATCGGGGACTCGACCTTCTTCCACACCGGGATCCCGGGCGTCATCAACGCCGTCTACAACCAGACGCCCATCGTGGTGGTCGTGCTCGACAACTCCACCACCGCGATGACCGGGCTGCAGCCGCACCCGGGGACGGGGGCGACCATGATGGGGTCGGTGGCCGAGAAGGTCGACATCGCCACGGTGCTGCGCGCGATCGGCGTGAAGCACGTGGAGCAGTGCGACCCGCGCCAGCTCGAGGAGGCCGAGGCCGCCGTCACGCGCGCCGTGGACGCGGCGGCCGCGGGCGTCTCGGCGGTCATCTTCGAGGCGCCCTGCATCCACCTGGAGCCCGCGGGTCCCATGTACCGGGTCGACCCGGACAAGTGCCAGTGCAACCTCTGCGTGACGCGCCTCGGGTGCCCGGCCATCCTGAGCGTCGCCGGCAAGGCGGTGATCGACGAGTCGCTCTGCTACGGCTGCGACCTCTGCGCCCAGGTCTGCCCCTTCGACGCGATCTCGCCCGTCACGGCGGGGGAGGCGGGGAAGTGAGCCGCACCACCAACATCATGATCGCAGGCGTCGGCGGGCAGGGCACCGTGCTCGCCGCGAAGCTCGTGGCCCGCGCGGCCATGGACGCGGGGCTCGCGGTGCGCAGCTCCGAGACCATCGGCATGGCCCAGCGCGGCGGGTCCGTGGTGAGCCACGTGCGGGTCTCCGACGGCCCCATCGACTCGCCGCTGATGGCCCGGGGCACGGCGGACGTGCTGCTCGGGCTCGAGCCCGGCGAGGCCGTGCGCTGCCTGCCCTACCTGCGCCCCGGCGCCACCGTGATCGCCAACGCCCACCCCGTGCCGCCGGTGTCCGCCGCGCTCAAGCGCGCCTCCTACAGCGGCGAGGCGATGCTGGAGTACCTCGGGCGCACCGGGGCGCGGCTGGTGGTGGTGGACGGCGACGCGGTGTGCACCGAGGTGGGCTCGCCCCGGGTGCTGAACGTGGCGCTCCTCGGCGCGGCGCTCGCCACCGGCGCGCTCGGCTTCACCACCGCGCAGCTCGAGGCCGCCATCCGCGAGTCGGTGCGCAAGAAGTTCGTCGACATGAACATCCAGGCGCTGCACGCGGGCGCCCGCGCGGCGGGCGCGGGACCGGGTGCGGGCGCGTGACCACGACCGCCCGGCAAGCGACGAGGGGGGAGACCCAGTGAGCGAGAACCAGTTCAAGAGGCCGGAGCTGCTCGAGTCCCTCCGGGGCCTCCTCGGGCGCATCACCACCCGGAGCCCCTTCTACCGCAAGAAGTTCGCGGGCATCGACCTCGCCGACGTGCGCACCTGGGAGGACTTCGAGCGGCTGCCCTTCACCGAGAAGGCCGACCTGCGCGAGGCCTACCCGCTCGGGCTCCAGGCCGTGCCCGACGAGGACATCGTGCGCATCCACTCCTCCTCGGGGACCACCGGCACGCCGGTCATCATCCCCTACACGCGCCAGGACGTGGAGGACTGGAGCGAGATGTTCGCCCGCTGCTACGCGATGGCGGGCGTCACCCGCACCGACCGCGTGCACGTGACCCCCGGCTACGGCCTGTGGACCGCGGGCATCGGCTTCCAGGCGGGGGCCGAGCGGCTCGGCGCGATGGTGATCCCCCTCGGCCCCGGCAACACCGACCGCCAGCTGCAGATGATGATGGACCTGAAGAGCACGGTGCTCTGCGCCACCTCCTCCTACGCGCTGCTGCTCGCCGAGGAGATCGAGCGGCGCGGCATCCGCAGCAAGATCCACCTGCGCAAGGGCATCATCGGCTCGGAGCGCTGGGGCGAGAAGATGCGCCGGCGCATCGCCCAGGAGCTGGGGGTGCAGCTCTACGACATCTACGGGCTCACCGAGATCTACGGGCCCGGGATCGGCATCTCGTGCGAGCACGAGTGCGGCATGCACTGCTGGGACGACTTCCTCTACTTCGAGGTCATCGACCACCACACCGGCCAACAGGTCCCGAACGGCGAGCTGGGCGAGCTGGTCATCACGACCCTGCGCAAGCAGGGCGCGCCGCTCATCCGCTACCGCACGCACGACCTGACCCGCCTCATCCCCGGCGAGTGCGCCTGCGGCTCGCCCTATCCGCGCATCGACACCATCATGGGCCGCACCGACGACATGGTGAAGGTGAAGGGTGTCATCATCTACCCCGCGCAGGTGGACGAGGTCCTGAAGGGCGTCGAGGGCGCGAGCAGCGAGTTCCAGGTGATGATCGACCACCTCGAGGGGCGGGACGTGATGACCGTCTTCTTCGAGACCACCGAGGGCGCGCACCGCGAGGGGGTGGAGGCGATGGTGCGCCAGCGCTGCAAGGAGCGCATGGGCATCTCCATCGTGCCCAAGGCGGTCGGCATCGGGGAGCTGCCCCGCAGCGAGAAGAAGACGCCCCGGATCTTCGACAACCGCTACTGACGGCGCCGCTCGCGGACCCAGCTCGCCAGGGCGACGAGCAGCATGGTGATCGTCGCCCCCTCGGCCGCGAGCAGCATGTCCTTGTGCGCGTCCCAGGGGTCGCCCTGGGCGCCGAGGAAGGCCATCCCGGCTCCAGGGTCCACGTGGGCGGCCACCCCCCACTCGACGAGCTCGTACATCGCGGAGAAGGCGAGGGTGAGCTCCACCGGCAGCCAGTAGCCCCAGAACCCTCCCGACTTCGCGACCCGCAGGAACATCTCGCGCATGGGGTAGGCGAGCAGCAGCCCGAAGGCGAAGTGCACGAGCCGGTCGTACATGTTGCGGTCGGCCCCGAACCAGCGCTGCAGCGTGTAGCCGAAGGGCGCCTCGGAATAGGTGTAGTGCGAGCCCACGAGGTGCAGCGCCATGAACAACACGATCAGCGTGTAGGAGGCGTTCGAGAGCCGGAAGTAGCGCCCCGCGAGGACGATGATCGGGACGAAGAGGAAGACCAGCAGGTTCTCGAGCAGCCAGTCCTTGGGGTACTTCGGCTCGACCGCCGCCCACACCCAGACCCCGAGGAACGCGAGGAAGAGGAAGAGGTGGTAGCGCGTGAAGTGGGGCTGTCTCATCCTCACCAGTCTGGACGAGCGTTTGGCCCCTACGCAACTCGCCGGGACGCCAGGCCCGCGGGCCGGGTTTGGCGCGGCGGCTTCCATGCTGCGAAGATATCCCCCGAGCGGGAAGTCATCGCCCGATGCGGGAAGTCCCCCCCGAGCCCGAGGCCGTCATCGCCCGAACCGGGCGGGCTCGGGCCCTCGCCCCACCCGAAGAGGTCCCCATGTCCACGGCAGACCAGACGGAAGTCCAGCGGGCTCCCCAGGCGGCCCCCGCGAGGCCGGGCGAGCCGGCCCCCGGCACCCCAGCCAACCCCCGCTCCCGGGTGATCCTCGCCACCCTCGGGGGCACGACGGTGGAGTTCTACGACTTCTACGTCTACTCCACCGCGGCCGTGCTGGTGTTCCCTCACCTCTTCTTCCCGACCGGCAACGAGACGACCTCGCTCCTGTCCTCTTTCGCGGTCTTCGGCGCCGCGATGATCGCCCGGCCCGTCGGTGCGGTCTTCTTCGGACACCTGGGCGACAAGCACGGGCGCAAGGCGACGCTGGTGGGGGCGCTCCTCACCATGGGCATCGCGACCTTCCTCATCGGGCTGCTGCCGACCTACGCCTCGGTGGGCTGGCTCGCCCCCCTGCTGCTCGTGGTCCTGCGCCTGACCCAGGGCTTCGCCCTCGGGGGTGAGTGGAGCGGGGCGGCGCTGGTGGCCACCGAGAACGCCCCCGTTGGCCAGCGCGCCTGGTTCGGCACCTTCCCCCAGCTCGGCGCCCCCATCGGCTTCGTCATCGCCAACGGACTCTTCCTCCTCATCGCCGCGCTGCTGCCCTCGACGGAGCCGGGAAAGCCCTCGGCGGCGTTCCTCGACTGGGGCTGGCGCGTGCCGTTCCTGTTCTCCTTCGTCATGGTGGCCGTGGGGCTCTGGGTGCGGGTGCACCTGGTGGAGAGCCCGGTGTTCTCGAGAACGGTCCACGCGGGGCGGATCCAGAAGCTCCCGGTCGCCGCGGTGTTCCGGGGGCACTGGCGCGAGCTCGTCCTCGGCACCTTCTTCATGCTGGCCACCTACGTCCTGTTCTACCTGATGACCGCGTTCTCCCTGAGCTACGGGCGCGCCCCCACCGACGCCGAGCTGCCGGGGCTCGGCTACGCCTACAACACCTTCGTGCTCATGATGATCGGCGGCGTGCTCTTCTTCGGACTCTTCACCATGCTCTCCGGGCCCTGGGCCGACCGCTTCGGGCGGCGCAAGACGCTCATCCTGGTGACCCTCGGCATCATCGCGTTCGGTCTCGCCTGGGTGCCCCTCCTGCGCGCGGGCTTCCCCGGGGTCATGGCCTGGCTCGTCATCGGATTCTCGCTGATGGGCATGACCTTCGGCCCCATGGGCGCGCTCCTCCCGGAGCTCTTCCCCACCAACGTGCGCTATACCGGCTCCGGGATCTCCTACAACGTGAGCTCGATCCTCGGCGCGGCGGTCGCCCCGATCATCGCCGTAGCCCTCTGGAAGATCGGCGGGGGCAGCCCGTTCTGGGTCGGCGTCTATCTCTCCTCCATGGCGACGCTGACCCTGATCGCCCTGGTGCTGAGCCGGGAGACCCGCGACGTGGATATCTGCGCGTGAGCCGCCGATGATCGAGCAACCGCTCGTGCAGTTGCTGCTCCTGCTCGGCGCCGCCGTCGGCGCCGTCACCGCGTTCCATCGCCTCAAGATCCCGCCCGTGCTGGGCTACCTGCTCGTCGGGGTGGTGCTCGGGCCCTACACCCCGGGACCGGTGCTCGAGGGGCACCAGCTCCGGCTGCTCGCCGAGTACGGGATCGTGTTCCTGCTCTTCACCATCGGCTTGAGCTACTCGCTGCCCCAGCTGCAGGCGCTGCGCCACACGGTGCTGGTGCTCGGCACGGCGCAGGTGATCCTGACGACCGCCGGCGTCGGACTGCTCGCCTGGCTGGCGGGCCTCTCGCCCGCCGCCTCCTTCGTCGTGGGCGCGGTGTTCGCGCAGTCCTCGACCACGGTCATCAGCCGCCAGCTCGACGACCAGAACGAGGAGCACACCGCGCACGGGCGGCTCGGGCTCGCCATGTCGGTGTTCCAGGACGTCACCACCGTGCCGCTCATCGTCATCATCCCGGTGCTGGGGCAGGCGGCCGACGCGCGGGCGCTGGCGGCGTCCCTCGGGGGGGCCGTCGGCAAGGCCGCGCTCGCGTTCTTCATCGTCTTCTTCGCCGGGCGTGCGCTGCTGCGGCCGTTCTTCCACGCCATCGCGGAGCGGCGCTCCTCGGAGCTCTTCACGCTCGCGGCGATCTTCGTCTCGCTCGCTGCGGCATCCATCACCAGCAACTTCGGGCTCTCGATGGCCTTCGGGGCCTTCCTGGCCGGGATGATGCTCGGCGAGACGGAGTTCCGGCACCAGATCGAATCGGCCATCCGGCCCTTCCGCGACGCCCTCCTCGGCCTCTTCTTCATCGGCATCGGCATGCTCTTCCAGCTCTCCGCGTTGCCGGACATCTGGCACCTGGCGCTCGCGGGGGCGGTCGTCCTGCTGGTGGTGAAGACGTTGATCGTGGCGCCGATCGTGCGCTGGTCGGGGGTCGACCCGGTGACCGCCTGGCGCAGCGCCCTGGTGCTCGCCGTCGGCGGGGAGTTCGGCTTCGCGCTGCTCGCGATCGCCCACACGGGCGGGGTCATCGGCGGGCGCGCCGAGCAGGCGGTGCTGACCGCGGTGCTGCTGTCCATGGTCCTCGCGCCCTTCCTCATCCGCTACAACCGCGCCATCGCGATGTGGGTCACCGGGCGCAAGGAGGAGGGGGACCAGCCGGTCCTCCCGGCGGTGGACCCCGCCGTGGTGACGGCGCTGAAGGACCACGTGATCATCTGTGGCTACGGGCGGGTGGGGCACGCGGTCGCGGCGCTCCTCGCAAACAAGGAGGTCCCGTTCGTCGCCTACGACGGGGACCTCACGCGGGTGGCGCAGGGCCGGGCCGTGGGTCACCTGGTGCTCTACGGGGACGTCTCCGACCCGGGGCTCTTCGCGGCCGCCCACGCCGAGCGGGCGGCGCTCGTGGTGGTCACCATCAACCACACGGCGACCGCGGAGCGCATCGTGTCGCTCCTGCGCAGAGAGTATCCGCACCTGCCCATCATCGCCCGTGCCTGGGACCTGGAAGGCAGCTCCCGGCTCCTGGACGCGGGCGCGACCGAGGCCTACCCGGAGGCGATCGAGGCGAGCCTGCGCCTGGGGGCCGCGGCCCTGCAGATGATCGGCGCCTCCCCGGAGCACGTGGACCGGCTGGTGCAGAGTGTCCGGGAGGTGGATTACGAGCCGGTGCGAGAGGGGAGCCCCGTCGAATGACACGTGCCCTTGCCGTTGCCCTCGCCGTCGCCCTGCCGTTGCTGGCCGCGTGGCCGCCCGGGTCGCCGGCTGCGGCGGCCGGTGAGCGCCCGGAGCCTCCGGAGCCGGTGCACGATCTCCCCACCATCTCCCGGGACTGGACGCCCTTCGGCTGGTTCGGGGACTGGGCCGTATACGACGCGCCGGCGGCCGAGAGCCCCGGGATGTCCCCCGGGCCCGACGAAGAAGACGCGCCGCTCTCCATCGCCTTCACGGGCAGGGCAGTGCCGGGGCTCGGCGCCTACGTGGAGTGCCGGTCGTGGATGTGCGGCACGAGCCTGCGCTTCGGTGTCCTGGTGGGGCACGACGTCCTCCGGGTGCGGGGGCGCGCGGACAGCCAGCCGTCCCGGGCGAGGGCCCGGTTGCTGCTCGAGCCGAACGCCGGCTTCTCCCACGAGACGGAAGCGCTGCTCAGCGTCGCCGACCAGGGCTACCCGCTGCAGCTATCCATGCTGGTCTCCGCGCTCCTTCCCGACGGGCGCCCGTTCCACCGCCTGATGCGGGAGTTCAGCCCGACGCTGCCCCACGACGCCCTGAGCGAGCTGAGGCGCTCGAGCGGCCTGCGGGCCCACGTCCTGCACGGCGACGGTACCAAGCGCGTGCACGAGATCTCCCTCTGGGGATTCTCCCAGGCGATGGACCTCATGGAGCTGAAGTGCCGGCACCTCGCGGAGTCGCGCGGGGCGCTGAGGAAGGATACCTGCCGCCGCCTGCTCGAGAGCGAGCGGCGGCAGTAGCGGGGGCGTCCGTCCCGGCGGGCAACCCTGGTGGCGGGTAGCCCCAGCGCCGGGTAGCCCCGGCGGCGGGGCGGCGGGGCGGCGGGGCGGCAGGGAGCGGGGGGGCTGCGCGGCGTCGAGGCCCCCCCGGGGGGCGCTCAGGGGGCCACGATGGGCTGCGCCTCGATGAAGGCCCGCAGGCTCTGCTCCTCGTCCTTGGTGAGCGAGGTCTGCAGGATCTTGCCCTTGCCCTTGAAGGAGGTCAGCTTCTCCATGAGCTTGTCCGGGGTCGCCTTCTTCACCAGGATGAAGATGGCGGCGCAGCCGGGCTTGAAGTTCTCGGCCAGCTCCTTCATGAACTTGTCGTCGATCCCCATGTCGGTGAGCGCACCGGAGATCGCGCCGGCGCCGGCGCCGAGGGCCGCGCCGAGCAGCGGGTTGAGGAACAGGAACCCGATCAGCATTCCCCAGAAGCTGCCGCCGACCGCACCCATGGCGGTCAGGTTCATGGCCTGGTGAAGCGAGACCTTGCCCTGGTCGTCCTTGGTGACGATGACCACGTCCTCCATCTCGATCAGGTACTCCTTCTGCAGCTTGGAGAGCGCCGCGCGCATCTCGAAGGCCAGTTGCTGCTCGGGGAAAGAGATCACGATCAGGCTGCTCATGGGCGACTCCTCTTCGGGTTGGGGGGCCCGGGCGCCGGAGGGCGGTGCGCCCGGACGGCGGTGCCCCAGGTCCCCGGGGACCCCTATGGTAGCCGACCCCGGGGACGGGGGGTCACGCGGGGGCCGGCACGAGGCTCGAGACGGCGCGGTGCACCCGCTCCATCTCGCCCTGGATGATCCCGAGGAGGGTTGCCAGGTCACCCCCGGTCACGGGTAGCCGCTCCCGGTCGCAGATCAGGGTCGCCAGACAGGCGATGGAGCGGGTGAGCTCGCGCAGCCTGTCGATGATGTCCAGCACGTCCATGGTGAGGCTCCTCTCTTCGCTCAGGGACTGGGAAGAGGATGGGCGAAGGTATCTGAATAGTAAACTGCGACCTTCCGGGTGGCCGTCTATAATGCGTCCAGTATCACCTGGAGATACGATAGGCCCCCGTGAGCCCCGTCCAGAGCCTGGTGGACGCCCTGAAGCGGGCCCTGCGCGCCGGTGGGGTCACCTATGCCGACGTGGCCCGCGACCTCGGCCTGAGCGAGGCGAGCGTCAAGCGGATGTTCTCGCGCGGGGCGTTCACCCTGGAGCGCTTCGAGGCGGTGTGCCGGATGGTCGACCTCGGCATCACGGACCTGGTGCGCCTGCAGGAAGAGGGTGAGCACCGCATCTCCCACCTCACCCGGGCCCAGGAGGAGGAGCTGGTCGCCGACACGCGCCTGCTCCTGGTGGCGCTCTGCGTGCGCAACCGCTGGGGGCTCGAGGACATCGTGCGCGAGTACGAGATCTCGGTGCCCGAGTGCGTGCGCCTGCTCGCTCGTCTCGACCGCCTGCGGCTCATCGCGCTGCAGCCGGACAACCGGGTGCGGGCGCTGGTGGCGCGCGACTTCCGCTGGCTCGCCGGCGGGCCGATCGAGCGTTTCTTCGAGCGCCACGTGCAGGACGAGTTCCTGGACGCGGCGTTCGCCCAACCGGAGGAGCGGCGTCTGTACCTGAGCGGGGCGATCTCCCCGGGCTCCGCCGAGGCCCTCGCGCGCAAGCTCGATCACCTGGCCGCGGAGTTCGCGGAGCTGCAGGCGGCGGACGCCCCGCTGCCGCTCGCCCAGAAGCGCAACGTCGGCCTCGTGCTCGCCACGCGGGCCTGGGAGCTGGCGGTCTTCGCCGCCCTGCGCCGCAGACGCGGGGACGGGGGAACGGTCCAGGACCGCTGAGCCCTGGGGCGGCCGCGGGCCGCGGGCCGCGTTGCCGCTGCGGCCCGCGTTGCCGCTGCGGGTGGCCTCCTCTATGCTCCTTCGCAGCTCCTTCGCGCTCCCCTGCCGGCAGGCCGCTCGCCCCGCAGGGGCCCCGCGGCCTCGCGTCCCGGGCCGCCCCGTCTCCACCCCGTCATCGAGCATCAGGGAGAGCAGCATGCCGGTAAGAATCGTTCCCTCGACGCCCTCCGCCTACCGGTTCCCGCTCCTCATCAAGCACCTGCTGCACACACCGCTCGCCACCGCCCCGGAGCGGGAGATCACCTACCAGGGCAAGGTCCGCTACGACTACCGCACGCTGGCCGAGCGCATCGCCCGGCTCGCGAACGCGCTGCAGTCGCTCGGGGTCGAGGCGGGGCACACGGTGGCGATGATGGACTGGGACAGCCACCGCTATCTCGAGTGCTTCTTCGCGGTGCCGATGATGGGCGCCATCCTGCAGACGGTGAACGTGCGCCTCAGCCCGGAGCAGATCCTCTACACGCTCAATCACGCCGGGGCCGACGTGCTGATCGTGAACAGCGATTTCTTCCCGCTCCTCGAGCAGCTCGCGCCGCGCCTGGAGACGGTGAAGACCTTCGTGCACTTCTCGGACGAGGGCCACGCGCCGCCCGCCTCGCTCCCGATGCACGCCGAGTACGAATCGATGCTGGCCGCCGCGGCGACGGCCTTCGAGTTCCCCGACTTCGACGAGAACGCCCAGGCGACGGCGTTCTACACGACGGGGACGACCGGTGAGCCGAAGGGTGTGTACTTCAGCCACCGCCAGCTCGTGCTGCACACGCTGTCCTGCGCCGCGGTGGTGGGCGGGTCGGACCGGGAGGGCCACGTCCACCGGGAAGACGTCTACATGCCCATCACGCCGATGTTCCACGTGCACGCCTGGGGCTTCCCGTACCTAGCGACGATGCTCGGGATGAAGCAGGTCTACCCGGGCCGCTACCAGCCCGACCTCATCTGCCGGCTCATCGCCGAGGAGGGCGTGACCTTCTCGCACTGCGTGCCGACGATCCTGCACATGATCATGAGCCACCCCCAGGCGAGTCGCACCGACTTCTCCGGCTGGAAGGTGGTGATCGGCGGCTCCGCACTGCCCGAGGCGATGGCCGTCGCGATGCAGAAGCGCGGCATCGACATCTTCACCGGGTACGGCCTGTCGGAGACCTGCCCGGTGCTCACGATCTCTCAGCTCGAGAACGCGGACCTGGCGCTGCCCCTCGAGGGGCAGGCGGTGATCCGGGCGAAGACCGGACGCCCGATGCCGCTGGTGGACCTGCGCATCGTCGACGCCAACCTGCGCGAGGTGGAGCACGACGGGAAGGCGACCGGCGAGGTCGTCGTACGCGCGCCCTGGCTCACGCAGGGCTACATCCGCGCGCCCGAGGCCTCCGAGGCGCTCTGGGTGGGCGGCTATCTGCATACCGGCGACATCGGCCACATCGACCCGGCCGGCTACCTGAAGATCACCGACCGCATCAAGGACGTGATCAAGACGGGCGGCGAGTGGGTCTCCTCCCTGCAGTTGGAGGACATCATTGCGCGCCACGAGGCGGTCAAGGAGGTCGCGGTCATCGGCGTCCCGGACGAGAAGTGGGGCGAGCGTCCCCTCGCGCTGGTGCTGCTCAAGCCCGGGCACGCGGGCGAGGTCACCGAGCACGCCCTGCGCGGCTTCGCCGCCCAGGTGGTCGAGGCGGAGGGCATCTCCCGCTACGGCGTCCTGCTGCAGGTCCGCTTCGTGAAGACCCTGGTCAAGACGAGCGTCGGCAAGATGAACAAGCGCCTGATGCGGGCGGACCCGGAAGCGCTCTGCATGTGACCCCGCTGGGCCCCGGGGCGCGTCCGGGACCCCCTGGCGCGAGCCAGGGCCCCGCGAGCCCGAGCAGGAGCCAGGGGCCTGCAAGCCCCAGGGCGGCCACCAGCCAGAACGCCGCGAGCCGCCGGCTGGCGGGCCGTCCCGCCGGGGCGGACGGCGTCAGGGGGGACAGGGTGCCTCCCCCCCGGCGCAACCGGCACCCGTCCACCGGCCGAGCGACTCCGGCAGCGCGGGCCGCCCGGCGGGCGGCAGGGCAACCTCCGGCACCGCCACCCCCGGGGCGTGGCGCACCTGGGCAACGAGGTCGACCTCGCGCAGAGGGGTCTCGCCGAGGGCTGCCACGCGGTCCGCGCCGGCATAGGCCAGGGTGACCCGGTCGCCGGAGACGGCGACGGTGGGCGGGTCGCCGCGGGCGCCGGGCGCGGTGAAGGTGCCGAGGAGGTACACCCGGCCCAGGGGCTCGAGGGGTGCGAGGGCCTGCACCAGCGCCCGGGCGCCGATGCGGGGGGTCTTCAGCGCGAGGGAGGTGGTCTCTTCCGCATCCCCCGGGACCAGGACGGCCCGCTCCGGGTGCCAGTCGGCGGAGGACGCGGGTCCCACCGAGCGCGGGCCGAGCGGGGTGGCGACCAGGAAGCCGCCCTCGGCGAACGGCCCCAGCACCGGGTAGCAGCCCGAGACGTCGGCGTGGGTGCGCCGGTCGCGCCCGCGCAGGGACAGGGTGAAGGCGCGCGACCCCATCCCCGCGTCGTAGGCGCGCCGGGCGGAGCCGATCTCCCCGAGCCCCGCGCGGATGAGCCCCTTCGCCCCGAGCCCGCTCGCGGCGAGCGGCATCGCGAGCGCGCCGAGGAGCGCCACGACCACGAGGAACGCGAGCTCGCCCCCGCCCCCGGACTCGATGCGGTAGCGGGGGTTCCCCGGGACCACGCAGCGCACGCGGCTCGGCCACAGCCAGGCGACCCCCGCGGGCGTCGTCATGTCGGCGAGGCTGTGGCTCGCCCAGCCGGCGAGGAGCGCGAGGGCGTGGCCCGGCGGCAGGAGGGCCCAGGCGGCGAGGCCGGCGCCTGCCTGCAGGAGCAGGGAGTGGGTCAGCGTGCGGTGGCCGAAGCGGTCCTCCAGCCAGCCGCTCGCGCCCGGCAGCAGCCTGCCGGCCCAGGACTGGCGCAGGTCGAGATCGGGGAGCACCGCGCCCAGCAGGGCGCTGGCCGCCTCGGCGAGCGCGGGCACCCGCCCGGAGACGACGCAGGCGAGGAGGTAGGCGCTCTGGCCGGTGACCAGGTGCGTGGGCGTCATCACCGGGGCCGCCTCCCGCCCGGGCCCCGCCTGCCACTCGGGCCCCGCGCGGGCCCCCTCACCGGAACCGCCCGAGGAGCATGCGCAGGCCCACCAGGAGCGAGGTCACCACGCCGGACAGCACGAACAGCTCCACGTCGTTCGCGCCCCGGGCGATGTAGCGCAGGGCGACGAAGGCGACGAGGGCCACGAGCAGCAGTGGGGTCATGTCGAAGTACCTCGCCCCCGCCTCGTGGCGGTAGGCGCGCACCCCGGCGAGGGTGACCAGAGCGTCGTGGGCGGCGGCGCCGACCATCCCCTCGATCGCCGCCGGCACCCCCCCGCTCTCGTGCTCCACCGCGCGCAGGAAAGCCTCGCGCACCCGCGGGCTGGCGAAGGCGACCGGCCTCTCGGCGAGCCAGCGCTCGGCCAGGGCCCGGGTCGCGGCCCGCGGCAGGGGGCCGAGGTCCACCACCCGGTGGAAGCGCCAGAGGAGCTCCTCCAGGTGGGGGCGGCGCCGGCCGGCGTCACTCGCCGCGGCGAGGGGCGCCACGCTGGCGAGGGCGAGGAGGAGCTCGGCGCGGGCGGGCGGGAGGTCGATGGACTCCACGAACACGACGGCGCCCCGGTCCCGGACGGACTCCACGACGAGTGCCACCACCTCCCGGGACGGGGCCCGGGCCAGGGCGCCGCGCACCCACTCCCAGCGCAGCTTCCCCGCCCGGTAGGCCGCCGCCCGGTGGCGCTGGGGGACCAGATGCTCCGGCACCTGCAGCCCCACGGCCCGGTGCGCCTGCTCGGCCAGCTCGCCGGCCATCGCCCGGGTGTCGGTGTCCCGGACCCAGAGGCAGGGCCGGTCGGCCGAGATCCGCCGGCGGGCCTCGGCGAGCAGCGCCGACTTGCCGATCCCGGGACGCCCCCGCACGAGGACCGAGTGCCCGGCCGCCAGGGCCGCGCACACTTCGGCTACCTCGTGATCGCGGCCAACAAGGCCTGCAGGCGGCTCCACTCGTTTCCCCCGTGCCGGCGCGCGGCGGCGAGCAGGGCGGTTTCGAGATCGGCCCGCGTACGCTGGGCGCGTTGCTCGTCCTCCTGCACCCGCTCGGCGTCCGCCCAGAGGGAGGCCGCCTCCGCCAGACCCTCTGCCACCTGCTGGCGGCGGTAGTCCAGGCGGTCCCGGTGGAAGCGGCGCAGGGTCTCGAGCTCACGGAGCTCCCCGGCGCGGGTGCAGAGGCGCTCGAGGTCGGCGAGGAACGCCTCGGTGGCGGCCCGCTCCTCGCGCCGCCACGCGGTGCGGGCCCGGGTCGCCTCGAGCTCCTGCCTGCGGTCGAAGAGCGGGATGCGCAGGCGCAGGGCGGCGTTGGCGCCCGCGGCGTCGAGGTCGGTCGTCTTCTGGGCGTAGCCGAGCACGAGGTCCGCCGACCAGCCGTGCTGGTGGGCCTGGGCGGCCTGCTCCTCGCGCCCGGCGACGAGCACCGGGTGGGCCGAGAGTACCAGCCGGACCGCCTCCTCGAGCGCGTCCGCGTCCCCGCAAGCCCTTGCAGCGGGAGCGGCAGCCAGAGCCAGGGCGAGCAGGGCCACGGCGGGCAGGACCAGGCCGCCCCTCGGTCGCCCGCTCACAGCGGCAGCGACCCCTGCTCGGGCGTGAAGTCCACGAACACCCGGCCCTGCATCACCGCAAGCAGGTCCCGCACCTTGGCCAGGTCCTCGCCCCGCACCGCCTCGCCGAGCAGCACCACCTGGAGCCGTCCGTCGCCGGTGATCTTCACGAAGTCCACCCGCACGGGGAGGGCGCGTACCTCCCCCGCCTCCTCCGTCCCGAGGGGACCCTCGCGCCCGGCCGCGCCCCCGGTCCGGAACACCCGCTCCGCGCTCTCCAACACGGCCAGCCTGCTGTTCATGCGGTCATCTCCTGTCACGGTTCGCATCGCACGGTTCGCATCGCACGGTTCGCATCGCACGGTTCGCATCGCAACCCCTCACGGCAAGCTTGAGGAGCACTCACCCAAGGCACGCCCGGGCGGCTGCGGCCCGCTCCGGGCCTGCCAGAGGGGAACCGCCGCCAATCGCGCGGCGCAGTCCGTCCACCCGGGCCCGCGCCTCCCCGGGCGCGAGCCGGGGCGGCGCCACCGCACGCAACCCCTGTCTCGCCCCCGGCTCGCGCAGACGCTCCATGGCCTCGAGCGCCCGGGCCCTCTGGCGGGCCTCGGCGACCCGCAGCCCCGGTGTCGGGTCGAAGGTCCCCGCCTGCCAGCGGCGCACCAGCGCCGCCAGCACCGCGAGCGGGGACTTGCGCACCTGACCGGCCTGGATGGCCGCAGCCACCACGTCCAGCAGCGCCTGGTCCTCGGCGCCGACCGGAGCCACGAGCTCGGTGGCCTGCCGGCGCTCACCGTCGCTGAGGGAGCGGTGAAAGGCGAGATCGGGACGACCACCACCACGCAGGGGGACCGGCAGGCGAACCACGTGCGCGCCCGATCCCCGTGGTGGTGGTATTTCTTGTCTTTCTCCTGATCCAGGGACTACCTCCTGGGATCCAGGAGGTACTCCTCCGCGCGCGTGGGGAGCCGTCCCGCAACAGGGACAGCGGGCGTCCCGATTCGGGGACGGGGGACGCCCCGTTTCGGGACGGGTGTCCCGTTGCGGTACGCCGCAGGGCTCGAGGTCGACCGCAAGCAGCTTGCCCCGGGCCCCGGGGCGCGAGCGCAGGACGCCGAGGTGCTCGAGCTCCAGCACCGTCTCGCGGCAGTGCGCGGGGGTGATGCCGGTGAGCCGGGAGAGCTCGGTGGAGGAGACCTCGACGGCGGCGAGGGCCGTGCCGGGGAGGCCGCCGGGGAGGGCGCCGCCGAGGGAGAGGGAGAGGACGGCGAGGAGGACCTTGTACTGGCGCTTGCCGAAGGGCTGGCGGGCGAGCGCGGCGAGGAGGGTGTCGAGGGCGGTCATGAGGCATCTCCATGAGCAAATGACATTACACAAATGAGAGTAGATGCCATATACGCATTGCGCAAGGCGTCCTCATGACGCCTTCACATGAGCTCGTGAGCATGATCTGTTGGCATAGGGCCTGCTATGCTTGATGCCATGGAGACATTTTCGGCCCAGCTCGGCGCCCGCATGCGGGCCGCACGCAAGGCGGCGCGGCTCAGTCAACACCAGTTGGGCGAGGAGGTGGGGCTCGACCAGGCCTTCATCAGCCGGCTCGAGACCGGCGTTGCGGAGGGCACCCCCGCGCAGATGATGGCGATCGCCCGGGCCCTCGGCGTCTCCGTCTCCGGGCTGATGGGGGTGGAGCCGGTCCTGGAGCCGGTCCGGCCCCGGGCCGTGCGCAGCCGGAAGGACGTCCTCGACGACCCCGGCGCCCCGGCCGGTCTGCGGGCACTCGCGGAGGACCGGGCGCTCACGACGAGCCTGCGCGTCGGGGAGCTGGAGTGGCGGGCGCTCGCGTCCATCGAGCTGCCCGCCCCGGCCACCAAGGAGGGGTACGTCGCGGTGCTGATGGCGGTGCGGGGGGCCTCGGGCGCGGCCGGCCCGGGCGCGGCCGATCCGGAGGAAAAAGGCTAGGGCCGGGAGCAGCCCGCCGCGACACGACATGGATCACTTGTTGGCCCACGCGCGCGTCCGGTATGTTGCGGGTGGGCGAGACCGTAGTCGCCCCCAGGAAAGGAGGCAGCATGGCAGAACAACCCCAGGGATGCGCCCGGGTGTCGGGGTCGGTCGAAGGGGCCCTGCCGGACACGCAACCCCCCCAGGAACTCATGAAGCCACAGGAGTCGAATCGAATGGTCGCACGCGTCGGGCAGAAAGCCCCTGACTTCACCGCTCCCGCGTATTACCGGGGCGGTTTCACCAGCGTCAAGCTGTCGGATTTCGCCGGCAAGTGGGTGCTGCTCTGTTTCTACCCAGGCGATTTCACGTTCGTTTGAGCGACGGAAGTGTCGGCGGTCGCCGCACAATACCGTAAGCTGCAGGAGCTCGGTGCCGAAGTCATTTCTTTCAGCGTGGACAGCCACTTCGTCCACAAGATGTGGAACGACCACGAGCTGAGCAAGATGGTGGACGGCGGCGTGCCGTTCCACATGGCCTCGGACCAGGCAGGAAACGTCGGCCGGGCGTACGGTGTCTACGACGAGAGTCAGGGCATCGAGCTGCGCGGCCGTTTCATCATCGACCCGGACGGCGTGATCCAGGCGATGGAGGTGCTCACGCCTCCCGTCGGCCGCAAGTTCGCCGAGTCGATCCGCCAGATCCAGGCCTTCCAGCTGGTGCGTGCCTCGGGCGGCAAAGAGGCGACCCCCGCGGGCTGGGAGCCCGGCAAGATCACCCTGAAGCCGGGTCCCGGCCTGGTGGGTAAGGTCTGGGAGGTCTGGAAGCCGTCGATGGAGTAGACGAACCGGGGATCTGCGGGTCCCCGGCCTTGCGAAGGGCCTCACCGGCTGGCGCGTCAGGGACCGACGCGCCAGCCTTCACCCGACCCCTGTCAGTCCAGAAGCTCCTGCGGGATGTTGCCGCCGTTTTCGGCGAGCCTGCGCAGGACCGTCTTGTGCAGCCACACGTTCATGCTGGCGGAATCGCCCATCAGGTTCGCGGGGCATCCGAGCTCCGTGGCGAGCTCCTTGCGGGCCGCGAGGCTGCTGTCGAGCTCCAGGAGCTTCAGCAGGTCCACGATGGAGGTCTTCCAGTTCAGTTTCTGCGGGTTGGCCTTGGCGAGACCTTCCAGCCTGGCGACCACGTCCACGGTGGAGATCGGGGCGGGCGAGGCCTTGGCCGGGGCCGCTGGCGCAGCCGCAGCCGCTGGAGCAGCCGCCGGGGCCACCGCCGCAGGTGCACTTGCGGGGGCCGCCGCGAGTCCGGCCTGACTCCCGGCCGGGGCGGCCTGGGTCACGGGTGCAGCGCCAGCCGGCGCCGCCGCCTCGCTCGCGGGCTCTGCCCGGGCGCCGGAGAGCCCGACCTTTTCCAGTAGCTTGCTGAAGAAGCCCATGTGCGTATCCTCCTCCTTTGATTTGGTGGTTTGGCCGGGAGATGGTAACACCGGGGGATCCGCGGGTGGGCCGGGCCCCGGCCGTGATGCCGCCAGCGGGTGACGGGGCCGGGAGGCCGTTCCGGCCCTCGGGGGCGGCGACGCAACGAGGGAGGGCACGCACCGTGAAGCGCTTTCGCCGGGTCTACTACGACCTGTTTTCCCGCTGGTACGACCGCGTCATCGCGATGCACTCGGGCGACGCGAGTGCGCGGGCGCGGGATTTCCTGGTGGAGCGTGCGGGGGTCAGCGCGGGCGGCCGCGTCCTCGACCTGTGCACCGGCACGGGCGCCGTGGCCCTGCGGGCGAGGCGCGCGACGGGGCCCGGCGGGCTCGTGGTGGGGCTCGACTTCTCCACCGGGATGATCGGCAGGGCGCGGGCGAAGGCGGGGGCTGGGCAGCCGCCGGCCTCACCGGAGGCGGAAGAGAATCGGGCGCCAGTCCCCCCGGGGCTCGGGTTCGTCGTGGGCGACGCCTCCCGGCTGCCCTTCGGCGACGGCAGTTTCGACGTGGTCACCTGCTCGCACGCGATGTACGAGCTCAGCCCCGAGGTGCGCGACGGCGCCCTCGCGGAGGCGCGCCGGGTGCTTCGCCCGGGCGGCCGTTTCGTGATGATGGAGCACACCGAGCCGAGCCACCCGGTGACGCGCTTCCTCTACGGCGTGCGCCTCGCGGCGATGGGCTCCGCGAAGAACCGGGACTTCGCACGGGACGAGAGGCCGTTCCTCGGCCGGCACTTCGCCGACGTCACGCTCGAGCTCTCGTCCACGGCCCGCTCGAAGCTCGTGCGCGGGGTGAAGAGGGTGTGAAGGCGGGCGAGAAGGCGGCGTGAACAGGGCGCGAAGGGGGTAGAGAGAGGGGAGGGCAGGGCAGGGCAGGGGGGATGGGAGCGGGTGCCCGCCGGATGGTCTCCGCCCCCCCCGGTCCGGTAAGCTCAGGGCTACAGTCTCGTTTCCTCACGTTCCCAAGGAGAACTGCCCATGCCTGTCTGGTCTCTGCTCGTCTGGATCCTGGTCGGCGCCGTCGCCGGCTTCGTGGCCCGCAAGCTCGTCGGCGGTACGCCGCCCTTCGGCACGATCGGCGACGTCATCCTGGGGATGGCCGGTGGCGTGGTCGGCGGCTTCCTGCTCGCGGTCGCGGGCATCCAGGGCACCGTCGGCGGCCTGCTCGGCACGGTCGTCACGTCCATCATCGGCGCGGTGGTGCTCGTCTGGCTGTCCAACCGCATCAAGATCAAGTCCAGCTAGACCGGTCTCCCCTCTGCCGCAGGCCCGGCGCAGGCCGGGCCGCCACCGCACGCCCCTTCGCAAACTGGAGCTACACCATGGCCGAAACCGACGACAAGGGACTCCTGGACCGCCTGGGCGAGATCCTGAACGCCCCCCTGCCGGGGACCCGCAAGCCCGGTGAGGGCAGCGCCCCCGCCGAACCGTCCGGGTCTCCGGAGGATGACGAGGGCCGCAGCCTGGTCGACCGTATCCGCGACATCCTGAGCGCCCCGCTGCCCGGAACCGAGACCGCCGAGGCGCCCGCGGGGTCGGCCCCCGCCGCGGCGCCCTCCGCTCCGGCGGGTGCGCCCGCTGCCGGCGCCGGGGCCCCTGCGGCTGCGGGCCCTGCCGGGACCCCGGCCCCGACACCCGCGGGCCTCGCCGAGGACACCCTGGCCGAGGACTGGTGGCGGCGCGACTGGCAGGCCTTCCGATCGCACCAGGACCAGGAGAACCGGGGGCTCGGGATGAAGCAAGAGCAGGACCGGGCGAAGCTCACGGCGGTGCAGGAGCAGGAGCGCCAGCGCTTCGCCGCTCACCAGCAGCTGGAGGCGGCCCAGTTCTACCAGTACCAGCAGTGGAAGCTCGACACCTGGCGGCAGTACCAGGCGGCCGTCCAGGCAGGGCGGCAGGTGCCCCCGCCGGCGTTCGCGCTGCCCCCGGGTGCGGGCATGCCTCCGGGGATGCCCACCGGGCCGGGGATGCCCCCCGGAATGATGCCGCCGGGTGGCCCGATGGGCGGTCCGCCCGGAATGATGCCACCCCCGTGGATGATGGGCCCCCGGGGCCGCGGGCCCAGGTGATCGGCCTCGCGTGACGGCGGAGGGCCCTGCGCGCCTCCGCCGCGCGCTCCGGGCCTAGAATCCCCCGCCCGTGCGGAAGCCCCCGCTGCGGCCCCCGCCTCCGAGGCCTCCGAGGCCGCCGAGACCGCCTCCGCCGCCCCAGGTCCATCCCCCTCCGCGTGTGGTGCCGCGCCCCCAGACCGAGCCCCGGCCGAAGGCCCCGGACCCGAACGTCGGGTCGGCGCGCTGGGGACGGTAGCGCTGCTGCTGCTCGAACACCCGCCAGAGACTGTCGCGGTCCAGGAGCCCGTTCAGGAAGCTGCTCAGCATGACACCGAGCAGCGACCCGTCGGAGAACACCGAGTCCCCCCGGTCGTACTGGCGGCGTTTGAAGTCCACTCGCAGCGACTCGATCTGCTGGAGCCGCGCCAGGTGCTGCTGGGTCGCCTGCTTCAGCTCGGCGAGCGTCGCCCGCAGCGCCTCTTCCTGGCGCTCGCGGTCGAGCAGGCGGGCGATGACCACGTCGTCCTCGGGGAAGGGCGTTGCCTGGGCGTCCCGCCGGAGCTCCTGGAGGTCCTCGCGCTGGAGCTCCGAGGCGAGGTACTCCACTGCCTTGCGGTAGGCCGGGTCCTCGCCGGCGGCGAACGCCGCCTGCTCGTCCAGCAGCCGCCGGTGGTCGGCGGCCGCCTGCTCGATGCGGGAGTCGAGGGTCTCGAGCACGGCCCGCTCCTGCTCCCGTACCCGCACCAGCGCGGGGATGCCGTCGGCCTTGCGGCCCGCCTCGTCGAGCCCCCGGAGGGCCTCGATCTCCACGTCCGCACGCTGGCGAGTGGCGTTGGCGTGCTCGCGCAGGCGCACCGGGATCTCCTGGAGGCGCGCGAAGTTGGCGCGCGCCCCGGCGTACCCGATGAGACTTGCCACCTTGCCGTCGAGCCAGCGTACGAGCGGTGAGGCCTGGTAGGCCGCCAGCCCGTAGCCACGCTCCCAGAGATAGGAGAAGAGGGGGTCGTCCCGGTAGGACCGGCCCTTCTGGTCGAGCTCCTGCTCGCTGTACCTCGCCTTGTCTTCCGCGTGCTGCGCGATCCGCTCGGCGTCGCGCGTGCGGTTCTGCTGCGCCTGGTAGTCGGGCTGCGCCGCCAGGCGGGCCTGGGTCCTCGCCTCGGCGGCGTCCACCGCGTCCGAGGCGGCCTCCAGCGCGTCGGCCTGGGTCCGACGCTCGGCCTCGAGCGCAGACTGCTGGTGCTGGTTGGCGCGGATGCGCTCCGCGAGCGCCGCCTGGGCGGCGGGCCGCGAGGCGAGCAGGGCCGCGACCTGCCGGTCGGCCTCGTCGAGCCCCGAGACCAGGCCCCCCGCGGCGATCAGCCCCACGCGCAGCCGGGCCAGGTCCCGGAGGTCCTCCACCCGCGCCCTGCCGAGCTGCAGCAGCTGGCCGCTCACCTCCTCGATGCGCCGGTGGACCTCCTCCATCCGGTGCTGCTCTTCGCCGAGGGCGTCGTCGATCCGGGTCAGCGCGTCCCTACCGGTCAGCATGGGCATGAGGTCACCACTCGGTCAGGGCGCCGCCGGCGGTCGGGACCTCGTACTCCGGGTCGAGGAAGCCGCGACGCTTCACGCCGAAACGGTTGTTCTGGATGATCCCGTCGTCCTGCTTGTCGGCGGCCACCCGGCGGAAGTCCGCCTCGGAGACCCGCAAGCCCCATTGGGACACCCGCTTGCGCTTGCCGGTTTCCTCGCTCGTGACCTCCACGGGGACGGCGTTCCCGCGGGCGTCCACGGCCTCGACGATGAGGTAGTAGTTCTTCGCGTCGGGATTGTCGTCGGGCACTCGCCACACGCCCGAGTGCTCGCCCGGGCGCGAGACGATGCGCAGGGTATATTCCTGTTCCAGGGTCTCGCGCAGGGCCTTCATGGCCACGAGCATCTCCCGGGCGGCCTTCTCGTTGCCCCCCTTCAGGGCGCTCTCGGCCGCGGCGCGGTAGCTGCCGGCGAGCCCGCGCGCGGGATCGGACTCGGCCAGCGCCAGGACCTGACCGTGCAGCGCGTTGACCTCGTTGGGAAGGGCGGAGCGCGGGGCGACGACGGTCGCGTAGTAGGCGCTAACGGCGAGGACGAGTGCGGCGACGCCGCCGACCAGCCAGCGGCCCCAGACGCGCCGGCGGACGTAGAGGTGGGCGAGCCGGGTCGCGAGGCTCGGCTCCGGCGGCCGGTAGACGAAGCGGTCCTCGCGCAGCGCGGCCACTCCCTCCTCGAGGACGTGGTCCGGGACCGCGATGCCCTGGGCCGCGTAGATCTTGCGCAGCCGCTCCTTCAGGTCGAGCGCCCGCCCTTCCTCGTCGAGCTCGCGCTCCACGAGCTGCTGGCGCCGGCGCAGCGTGTCGACGACGTCCATGGCCAGCATGACGTCGTCGAGCGGCGGCCGCTCGGCCGCCGCTGCCTGGGGCATCCCCGCGCTCACGAGGCCGGAGCCGCCAGGGCCTTACCCTCCTGGGCGAGGTGGGCCATGCGCCGCTTGGCGTCCTCGACGGCGTTGCGGATCTCCTGGGCGTTGGCGGTGCTCTGCCGGCGCATCTCCTCGATGATCTCGCGCGAGCGCGTCTGCCAGGTCACCACCGACTCCACCAGCTTCTTCACCGCGTCGGCGCGGATGGTCGGGCCGTAGCCGGCCTTGACCGCTGCCTCCTGGACCTTGCCGCCGATCTCGGCCAGGTCCTCGAGGGAGCGGCTCACGCCCTCCTTCATGGCCTCGACCGTCTGGGTGCTCTCGTGCAGGCCGAACATCCCGGTGTAGGAGGCGGAGAGCGCGGTCAGCACCACCTCGTTGGTGCCGAAGAAGCTCACCGCCTGGGAGTACACGCGCTCCTTGGCGTTGGTGGTCTGGAGCAGGCGCGCCATGACCACCTCGGAGGTGTTGTAGCTCACGGTCAGGTTGTCGGAGAGGTCTTTCGCCACCTGGTAGCGCTTCTCCGTGTCCTGCAGCGAGCGCACCTTCTCGTCGCGCGCGAGCTCGAGGCGGGCCCGCTCGGCCCCGGCCTCCCCCTGGAACGCGGCGAGGGCCTGCATCGCGGACTGCACCTCGGCGCGGGCCGCCTCCACCTTGCCCTCGGCCTTCTTCAGCACTTCGAGGGCCAGCACCTCGGACTGCTTCAGCGCGCCGCGGAAGTCCTGGTAGGCGTCGAGGATGGTCTGCTCGCGCCCGATCTGGTCCCGGGTCGCGCGGGTGACGTCGAGGTAGGTGTCCTTGATCTTGTCGAAGCGCTGGGCGATGTCGCCGCGGGTGACCTTCATCCAGACGTTGCTCAGCCGCTCGAAGGTGTCCAGGCGCCCGTCCTCGATCTGCTTCACCATCGACTTGGCGTCGTCGCGGATGCTGTTGAAGGCCTCGACGATGGTCTCGTAGCGCTCCCCGACCTCCATGGCCTGGACCTGCTCGCGCACCACCTCGTTGAAGAGGGAGGCCTGACTCAGCGTCCGGGCGATGGCGACGACCCGCTCCTCGTCGAGGCCCGTGATCTGGTTGAGGAGGGCGACGACCGGCGCCTCCTCCGGCTTGCCTTCCGGGACGAGGCCGAGGCTGTGCAGTCCGCTCATGGCCTTTTCGAGGTATTTCATGGGAGAGGCGGTGACGTTCATCGGAGGTCCTCCATGCGGGGCTTGTGGGCGACGGTCTCGCCTCGGGCCCGAGGGCCGGTCGGCGCGTCGCGCGATTTGTTCTGTGGATCCTGAAAGCAAAATTGACCCGTGCGCGCCCGGATGTCAACGCGGTGGGGCACGGCGGGCCAGGCCGGGGTGGCCGAGGAGCAGCGAGCCGAGGGCGCCGAGGAGCGCGACGCCGGTGGCCAGCAGCATCGCGGGGGCGAGCGAGCCGGCCGCGTCCGCGATGAGGCCGGCGGCGCTGGGGGCGAGCGCCTGGCCGACGCCGAAGAACAGGGTGATGAAGCCGAGGCCCGCGGGGGCGAGGCGCGGGCCGAGGAGGTCGCCGCAGACCGCAGCCATGATGGCCGGGATGCTCCACGCCGAGAGTCCGAAGAGGACGGCGGACAGCAGGAGGCCCGGGGGCGCCGGCCAGAGCGCGAAGAGTCCGAAGGCGAGGGTGTGGATGAGGTAGACGATGACCAGGGCCGGCTTGCGGCCGATGTGGTCCGAGACCCACCCCCAGAGCAGGCCGCACGCGAGGCTCAGCCAGCCCAGGGTCATGAAGAGCCCGCCCGCCTCGGCCTGGGTGTAGCCGCCCTCGGCGATCAGGTACTTGGTGAAGAAGGTCACGTAGATGATGTAGGAGAAGCCGAAGGCGACGTAGATGAGGCCCACGTGCCAGACGACGGGCGAGCGGTAGACGCTCGACCAGTGGGGCAGGGTGCCGCCCTCGGGTGCGGGGCCCTGCGGGGCTGAGGTCGGCGCCTCCTCGGGCCCGGCCGCCAGGGGGGCCAGGCCGAGCTCGGCCGGCCGGTCCCGGAGCAGGGCGAGGGCCAGGACCGCGAGGAGGAGCGTCACGCCCCCGAACCCGAGCCAGCAGGCCCGCCACCCGTCGGCGCCGTACGCCTCCAGCAGGCGCGGCACCAGGGGCCCCAGCAGGATGACCGCGAACGAGGACCCGGTGACCGCGACGCCGGCGGCGAGCCCCCGGCGCCGGCGCCCGAACCAGGCCGAGAGGAGCGCCATGACCGGGACGTTGCTCGCGCCGCTGCCGAGGCCCGTGAGTGCGCGCCAGCCCATGGCCGCGGTGAAGCCCCCGGCGAGCCCGGTGAGCAGCATCCCGAGGGCCGCCAGGGCCAGCCCGGCGGCGATCACGACACGGGGCCCGAAGTGCGAGGCGAGTGCCCCGCCGAGCACCGCCAGGGCGAGGTAGCCCGCGAGATTCGCTGTCGCGAGGGCCCCGGCCTGGGCGTTGTCGAGCCCCAGGTCCGCCTGCATCGAGGGCAGCAGCATCGTGTAGCCGAAGCGGGCGAGCCCGAGGGAGGCGAAGACCACCAGCGTGGCCACCGCGAGCACCACCCACGCGTAGTGCACGCGGGAGGGTGCAGCGCCCTGGGCGGAGGCGGTGAGTGGGGGCACGGGCTCGAATGATACGCGCCTGCGCCCGGCGGGGGCGGCCACCGCTCGAGGGGTGGGACGGCGGGGCCGGCCCTGGGGCGGCCCCGCCGAGTCGACCGAGGCCGGCTTACTTCGCGAAGATCTTCTTGACCAGGCCGATGATGGCCATCAGCACGCCGCCGCCCACACCGCCGCTGGCGATGCTGCCGATGATGCCCGCGAGGTCCATCCCGCCGCCCGTGGCGAGCCCAGCCATGCTCTGCAGCTGTCCACCGAGACCGCCGCCCAGGATGCCGGCGATGGAATTCCCGACGCTGCCGAGAGACAGGTTCTTGAACAGCGAGCCGGTGATGTTGCCGCCGACGGCGCCACTGATGAGCTGAATGATCAACGGAATCAAGCTTTCCATGGGATCCTCTCCTCCTGATGGTGAATGACGCGCGGCCTTCGGCCGCGTGACCCGGCGGCGACCTGGTCATGCGGCCCAGCCGCCGCCCTGCGGGTAGCGCTACTTCTGGATCACGACGTCCACGCGGCGGTTCTCCGCGCGGCCCTGGGGGGTGTCGTTCGATGCGGCGGGCTTCGCCTCGCCGACGCTCGCCGCGGTGAGCCGGTCCGCAGCGATGCCGCGGCCCACGAGGTAGTCCCGCACCGCGGCCGCACGCCGCTGGCCGAGGGCCTGGTTGTAGGCGTCACCGCCCCGCGCGTCGGTGCTGCCCACCAGCGAGAACTTGTAGCTCGGGTTGTCCTTCAGCACCTTCGCCGCCTGCTCCAGGGTGGCCTGGGCCTTCGGGCCGAGCGTCGCCTGGGCGGTGTCGAAGTAGACCGGATGGACGCCCACCGACGAGCCCGCGCACTTCTCGGCGGCTGCCGCCGTATCGCGCGCCTCGCTCGCCAGCTTCTCGGCCTCACCGTCGCGGCAGGACCAGTAGACCTCGACCGCCTTCTTGCCCAGGTCCTTCGCCTTCGCGACCTTATCCGGGCAGGCGCGGGCGCCCGCCGAGGCCTCGGCCCTGGCGACGGCGGCCTCGGTGTCCAGGACCCACTGGGGCACGCGCTCCGCCTTGTTCGGGACGTTGAAGTGAGTGCCCGCGGCGCAGCCGGCCAGCACCTACGGAGAGACCAGCAACAACCCCCACAGCTTCTTCATGAGCTTCCACCTCCCACCAATCGCTGCGGGGACGTCCGCCCGGGATTGGGACCGGCCGCCTGCGCAGCAGAAAACCAGGGCTACCTCCGCGTCCTCGACCGGCTCTCCGTGGCCCGCAGGATCCCCCTCAGCAGGGCCTCGGGGGTCGGGGGGCAGCCGGGCACGGTGACGTCGACGGGGATGACGTTCGCGACGGCACCGCAACTCGCGTACGACACCCCGAACTCCCCCCCGTCGCAGGCGCAGGTACCGGCCGCGATCACGAGACGGGGGGCGGGCGTGGCCTCATAGGTGCGGCGCAGGGCGGCCTCCATGTGCCGGGACACCGGACCGGTGACGAGCAGGGCGTCCGCGTGCCGGGGCGAGGCCACGAAGTGGACCCCGAAGCGCTCCACGTCGTAGAAGGCGTTGTTGAGCGCGTGGATCTCGAGCTCGCAGGCGTTGCAGGAGCCGGCGTCCACCTGGCGGATCGCCAGGGCGCCGGCGAAGCGCTCGGTGAGCACCCGCCGCACCCGGATGCCGAGGGCCTCGACGACGGTGTCGTCGCAGCGAGGCGGGGCCTCGGTGACGAGGCCGACGCGCAGGGAGCGGGTGAGGATGCGGAGCATGGCGGCGGGCTACAGGTCCTGTCCGGAGTATGAGCCGTTGACGGATTTGTTGCACACCGGGAAGTCCGGGACGATGTTGCCGAGGATGAGCTGCTCCAGGGCCGGCCAGGTGAGCCAGGAGGGGTCGCGCGGGAAGAAGCGCGCGACCCGCCCCGTCGCGTCGAGGCGCACGTAGGTCAGGACCTCGCCGCGCCAGCCCTCGACGACGCCGAGGCCTTCCCCGCCCGCGCCGACCGGCCAGGGCGCCCGGGTGGCGCCCGGGGGCAGGGTCTCGAGGAGCTCGTCCATCAGGTCGAGGGAGACCCGGACCTCCTCCATGCGCACCCGCATCCGCGCCGCCACGTCGCCCTCGGAGAAGACGGGCACGCGGACCTGGAGCCCGTCGTAGGGCGGGTAGGGGCTGTCCCGGCGCGCGTCGAAGGCCTGACCCGAGGCCCGGCCGACGTACCCCACCGCCCCCATCCGGCCCGCCGTCTCCGGGTCGAGCCGCCCGGTGGTCACCAGGCGGTCCATGAGGGAGGGGTTGTCCTCCAGCAGGTCGAAGAGGACCTCGACCTCCTCGCGCAGGCTCCGGTGGTCGGCCCGCAGGTTCCCCTGGCCGCCGACGCCGATGTCGCCCCTTACGCCGCCGGGGACGACCACGTCCATCAACATCCGGTGGCCGAAGCACTGATGGTTGCGCCGCTGCCAGACCTCGCGCAGGCGCCCGAGTTGGGCGAGCGCGAAGGCGAAGGCGACGTCGTTGCAGATGGCGCCGATGTCCCCGAGGTGGTTCGCGACTCGCTCGCGCTCGGCGAGGAGCGCGCGCAGGTGCAGCGCCCGGGGCGGGACCGCGCAGCCCACCGCCCGCTCGAGCGCCTGGCAGGCCGCCCAGGTGTGGGCGACGGTGGAATCCCCGGAGACGCGGCCGGCGAGCCGGGCGAGTCCCTCGGCGTCGCGGCCGACCGCCAGCTTCTCGATGCCCTTGTGGACGTAGCCGAGGCGCTCCTCGAGCCGCAGGACCTCCTCGCCGACCGCGTGGAAGCGGAAGTGCCCGGGCTCGATGATGCCGGCGTGCACCGGCCCCACGGGGATCTCGAAGACCCCGCTGCCGTCCACCCGCGCGAAGGGGTAGTCGGGGTCGGGGGGCGTGGCGCCAGGGGGCTTCTCGCTCGGCGGGAAGTCGTCGGGGCGCAGGGGATAGCGGGTCTCGGGCCAGGCCTGGTGGCGCGTCCAGCGGTGGGGCTGGGGGTGGTCCACGAGCTCGAGACCGAGCAGGTCGTGGGCGTGGCGCTCGGGGCGGTCCGCGGCCGGGAACTGCGGGGTGAGGGAGGCCAGGCGAGGGCTGGTGAGGGGCACCCGGGTCTCGAGCACCAGGTGGCAGCCGCCCTTCTCGAGGGCGCTGCGCACGAGCAGCGTGTCCCCCTGGAGGTCGGCCCAGAAGGCGGCCCACCGGCAGCCGAAGGCCGCGGCGACGGCCCCCGCCCGCGCCCAGTCCTCCGGGTCGACCGCGAGCACCTGGGCGGGGGCGAGCACGCTCGCCGAGCGCCGCCGGACCCCCACCAGCTCCTCGCGTAGCCGCGCCGAATACTCCTCGACCCACGCGAGGCGCCGGTCCGCGGCCGGTGCGGCGGCTGCTGCGGCGGTGGACGCGGACTCGCTCACAGCAGCCGGCTGCCCGTGATGAGGTGCGTCGCCTGGTCGAGCCAGCCCGCCAGGAAGCTCGGGATCGCGAGGCCGAGCCAGAGCACGAGAAGGAGGTGCAGGGCCACCGGGGCCATGTTCGCGGGCACCGGCTGCTGGCCCTCGGGCGCGACCCCGAAGACCATGGGGTGCAGGTGCCGGAAGAGCCCCGCGAAGGCGATGACGAGGCCGGTGAGCAGCGTCAAGGTGAGCCAGGGCCAGCTCTCCATGGTCGCGGTGAGGAGCAGGAACTCGCTCGTGAACACCCCGAAGGGCGGGAACCCCGCGATGGCGAGCACGCCCACGGTGAGGCCCCAGCCGACCACGGGCTGGGTGCGGATGAGCCCGCGGATATGGTCGATGGTCTGGGTCCCGGCGATGTGCGCCGCGTGGCCCACGGTGACGAAGATCGCCGACTTGGTCAGGGAGTGCACCAGCATGTGCAGCAGCCCGCCGAAGGTCGCGAGCGGTCCGCCGATGCCGAAGGCGAAGGTCATCAGGCCCATGTGCTCGATGGACGAGTAGCTGAACATGCGCTTCACGTCGCGCTGGCGGTGCAGGAAGAGTCCGGCCACCAGGAACGAGACGAGCCCGAAGGCCATCAGCAGGTGGCCTGCGGTGTGGGGCTCGGCGGTCCCCGCGAGGGCGCCGTCGGTCAGCATCTTCAGGCGGACGAGGGCGTACAGGGCCACGTTGAGGAGGAGCCCCGAGAGCACCGCCGACATGGGCGTCGGGCCCTCCGAGTGGGCGTCGGGCAGCCAGCTGTGCAGGGGGACCAGCCCCACCTTCGTGCCGTAGCCGACCAGCAGGAACACGAAGGCGATGCTCATCACCGTCGGGTCGAGCTGGTCGGAGATCGCGTAGAGCACGGTCCAGCTCAGGCCGCGGGTGGGGTCGGTGAGCGCGAGTTGGGCGGCGAAGTACACGAGGATGGTGCCGAACAGGGCCTGGGCGAGGCCGACGCCGCAGAGGATGAAGTACTTCCAGGCCGCCTCCACCGCCTCGGGGGTGCGGTACAGCGAGACCAGCAGCACCGTCGCGAGGGTGGCCCCCTCCACCGAGACCCACAGGATACCCAGGTTGTCGGTGGTGAGCGCGAGCAGCATGGTGAACATGAAGCCCTGGAACATGGCGTGGTAGAGGCGCATGTGCCGACGGGGCAGGTGGCGGGAGTCGCAGACGTAGCGCATGTAGGGGCGCGAGAAGATGCTCGTCGTGAAGCCGACGAAGGCGGTGAGCACCACCAGGTAGACGTTGAAGGCGTCCACGTGGAAGCCGCTGCCGTTGAGGGGCCCGTCCGCGAGGACCTGCCAGGCGAGGGTGACGGCCCCGGCGAGGCTCACCGACGAGAGCCCCACGTTCAGCCAGCCCGCGAGGGCGAGGCTGGGCACGAGCCCCAGGAGGAGCAGGCCGACGGCCGGCGTGAACACCGCGACGAGGAGGGCGTTCATTCCTGCTCCATGCCCTCGGCCAGCCGGTTCAACCGGTCCACGTCGAGCGAGTCGATGGCGTCGCGGATCTGCAGGAAGAACACGCCGAAGAGCACCGCGGCCACCAGCACGTCGAAGGCGACGCCGAGCTCCACCACCAGGGGCATCCCGCTGGTGGCGGTCACGGCGGCGAGGAACAGGCCGTTCTCCATCGCCATGAAGCCCACCACCT
Organism: Gammaproteobacteria bacterium; assembly: GCA_017999615.1. Taxonomy (NCBI): domain Bacteria; kingdom Pseudomonadati; phylum Pseudomonadota; class Gammaproteobacteria; species Gammaproteobacteria bacterium. The sequence continues at coordinate 112,418 of JAGNLM010000003.1, forward strand.
GGCTCACCGCCTGGCGCCGGGTCACCATCATCAGCAGGCCGAGCACCACCACCGCCAGACTTACCGCGATGACGTTGCGGGTGGCCGCGAGCTCCATGCGCTCGATGGGCAGCACGACCCAGTAGCAGAAGATCACCAGGCCGACGCCGGCGAGCGTGACCGCGGGCGGCGAGGCGAGGCTCTCCACGTGGCGGTCGAGGCCGAGGCGCCGGACCCAGCGGTGCAGCATCCAGGGGATCACGCCCGCCTTCAGGACGAGGGTCAGCGCGGCCGTGACGTAGAGGTGCGGCTCGCGGTGCGCCGCGGCCATCAGCGCGGTCACCGCGGCCACCAGCCCGCCCTGCCAGGCGAAGGTGCGCAGGGTGGCGACCAGCCGGGCCTGGGTGAGCAGCGCGAAGCAGGTGAAGAGCACCACCGCCGCGAGGACGAAGACCGCCTGGTCGAGGAGCGTGAGATGGGTCACGGGCTAGGCCCCCACCTCGAGGATCACGTGGCTGAACATGCCGAGCAGGGCCAGCAGGAAGGCGAGGTTGAGGAACAGCGGGGCGCGGAAGAGCCGCATCTTGGCGAGCGTGGTCTCGGCGAGGGCGAGCAGGGCCCCGAGGACGGCGAGCTTGCCGGCGAGGGCCAGCGCCGCGAAGGCGAGCGTGGAGGGCTTCAGCGCGGTGGCGACGCCCCAGGGGAAGAAGACGTTCGCGATCAGGGTGCCGTAGAGCAGGAGCTTCAGCTGGGCGGCCCACTCCATGAGCGCCAGGTGGCGCCCGCTGTACTCGAGGATCATGGCCTCGTGGACCATCGTGAGCTCGAGGTGGGTCGCGGGGTTGTCGATGGGGATGCGGCCGGTCTCCGCGATGGCCACCAGCGCGAGCGCCCCGAGGGCGAAGAGGATCGAGGGCCGCAGGGCGAGCGGCGCGCCGAGCAGCTGCTCCATGACCCCCGAGAGGTTGGTCGTGTGCGCCGTCATGGTGATGGTGAAGACGGCGGTCAGCATGGCGGGCTCGGCGAGCGCCGCGATCATCATCTCCCGCGAGGAGCCCATGCCGCCGAAGGCGGTGCCCACGTCGAGCCCCGCGAGCGCCAGGAAGAACCGCGCCAGGGCGAGGAAGCCGGCCAGCACCACCACGTCGGCCACCGCCGCGCTCGGCAGGCCGGTGGCGAGCGAGGGCAGCGTGGCGGCGGCGATCCAGGTTGCCCCGAACACGATGTAGGGCGCGGCCCGGAACACGGGCGACGCCGTGTGGGCGACCAGGGCCTCCTTCGTGAGCAGTTTCGCGAGCTCCCGGTAGGGCTGCGTCAGCGGGGGACCCTTGCGGTTCTGCAGGCGCGCCTTCACCCGCCGCACCCAGCCGACGAGGAGCGGGGCCGCCGCGAGCACCAGGAGCGCCTGCAGCACCGCGAGCGACCAGGCCCAGACGCTCAGGAGATGATCCACAGCAGCACCAGGAGGGTTGCGAGCGACCACGCGAGGTAGGTGCGCACCTGCCCCGTCTGCAGGCGCACGACGCGGCTCGCCGAGCGCTCCACGAGGCGCGCCACCGGGGCGTAGAGCAGGTCCCAGACCCGGTCTTCCACGTGCAGGAGGTGGCGCTGGCGCCCCCCCTCGGTCTCGACCCGCTCGTCGATCCGGAACAGCGGGCCGAACACCCGGCGGATGGGTTGGGCGAAGGAGGTGGCCGTGTACTGCATGTGGGCGTTCGGGGGCGAGAAGCCGCAGTCCCACGCGTCGCAGCGGCGCACTGCGGCCCGGGGCCCGCGGGCGAGGAGCCAGCGCCCGCCCCACCAGAGCACGGCGAGGGAGAGCAGCACCAGCGGGGCACCGTAGCTCGCGCCCTCGGCCGGCACCGGGGTGAGCCACAGCCAGCTCTGCGTCGAGACCGGGTCGAGGCCCTGGCCGAGGAGCAGCTGCGAGACCGGGTTCAGCAGGCCCACCACCGTGGTGGGCAGCACCCCCAGGAGCAGGCAGAGCGCGGCGAGCAGCGCCTGGCCGGCGCGCATGCCGAGGCTCACCTCGCGGGCCCGGCGCACGTGCCGGGAGCGGGCCTGGCCGAGGAAGGCGACCCCGTAGACCTTGACGAAGCAGGCGGCGGCGAGCGCCCCGGTCACCGCGAGCATGGCCGCGGTGATGGGGAGCAGGCTGCGCAGCACGCCGCTCTTCAGGCTCCAGGCCTGCAGCGCCGCCTGGAAGGTGAGCCACTCGGAGACGAATCCGTTGAAGGGCGGCAGGGCCGAGATGCTGATGCAGCCCACCAGGAAGAAGAGTCCCGTCCAGGGCATCCGGCGCAGCAGCCCGCCCATGCGGTCGATGTCGCGCTCGTGGGTCGCGTGCAGCACCGCGCCCGCTCCGAAGAAGAGCAGGCTCTTGAAGAGGGCGTGGTTCAGGGTGTGATAGAGCGCCGCGATGAGCGCGACGACCCCCGCGACGGTCAGCCCCGCGGAGAGGAAGACGAGCGACAGGCCGAGGCCGATGAAGATGATCCCGATGTTCTCGACCGAGTGGTAGGCGAGCAGGCGCTTGAGGTCGTGCTGCATCAGGGCGTAGAGCACTCCCATCAGAGCGGAGACGCTGCCCACCAGCAGCACCGTCACCCCCCAGCCGAGCCGCGCGTCGCCGAGGAGGTCGAAGGTGAAGCGGATGAAGCCGTACACGGCGACCTTCAGCATCACCCCGGACATGAGCGCCGAGACGTGGGAGGGGGCGGCGGGGTGCGCCTCGGGCAGCCACGCGTGCAGCGGCACGAGCCCGGCCTTGGTCCCGAAGCCGAGGAAGGCGAGCCCGAAGGCCACGCTCGCCCACATCGGCTGCAGCTCCCCGGCGCGCATCGCCTCGAAGGTGAAGCCGTGGCCGAAGGCGGCGAGCACGCCGTAGCCGAGCAGGATGCTGAGACCGCCCACGTGGGCCATGAGCAGGTAGAGGAAGGCGGCCCGGCGGTTGGCCGAGTGCTCGTGCTGGAACACCACGAGGAAGTAGGAGCTGACCGACATCAGCTCCCACGCCACCATGAACAGGAAGGCGTCGTCGGCGAGCACCACCAGCAGCATGCCGGTGAGGAAGAGCCCGGTGAGGCCGCCGAGCAGCCACAGGGGGTCGCGGCTGTGGGCGAACTCCCGCACGTAGCCGGGCCCGAAGAGCGCGACCGCGACGGTGACGAGCCCGATCAGGACGAGGAAGAAGCCGGACAGGGCGTCGAGGCGGACCCGCCAGGGCAGCCAGGGCAGGCCGAGGGGCAGCTGAGCGGTGGCCACGGCGCCGTCGCCCGTGAGAGCGCCCATCCCGGCGGCGACCGCAAGCACGCCCGTGAGGCCGAGGAGCAGGAAGTACAGGCGCCCGACCCGCTCGGCCCAGGCGCAGGTCGAGACGGCGAGCGAGCTCGCCGCGAGCGCGACGACGACCGCCCCGAGGGCGAGGACGAGCGTGGGGTCGGTCACGGGCGGGGGGGCTCAGGCACCGAGGTACGCCTCTCTCACCCGGGGATCGCCCCGGAGCTCGGGGCCCGTGCCGGTGAGGGTGACGGCGCCGGTCTCGAGGACGTAGGCGCGGGAGGCGATGTGCAGAGCCATGTTCGCATTTTGCTCCACCAGGAGCACGGTGACACCGCCGCGATTGATCTCCTCGACCACCCGGAAGATCTCCTGCACCAGCCGCGGCGAGAGACCCATGGACGGCTCGTCGAGGAGCAGCAGGCGCGCCCGGCTCATCAGCGCCCGGCCCACCGCCAGCATCTGCTGCTCCCCGCCCGAGAGGGTGCCCGCGGCCTGGCGCAGCCGCTCGCGCAGGCGGGGGAAGGTCCCGAGGACCCGCTCCAGGTCGGCCTCGATCCGGGCCCGGTCGCGCCGCTGCCAGGTGGCGAGGCGCAGGTTCTCGTCGACCGTGAGGTTGCCGAAGACCCCGCGCCCCTCGGGGACGTGGGCGATGCCGAGCCCGACGATGCGGTGCGCCGGGACGCGCCGGAGGTCCTGGCCCTCGAAGCGGATGCTCCCCCCGAAGGGCGCGAGGCCCGAGATCGCCCTGAGCACCGAGGTCTTGCCGGCGCCGTTCGCGCCGACCAGGGTGACGATCTCGCCCGCCCTCACCGTGAAGGACACGCCGTGGAGCGCGCGGATGCCGTCGTAGCTCAGGGTGAGGTCGCGGACCTCGAGCTGTGCCTCGCCGGCCGGTGCGAGCGGGGCGCTCACGCGACCGGGGCCTCGCCGAGATAGGCCTCGAGCACCCGCGGGTCGCTGCGGATGACCTCCGGCGGCCCCTCGGCCAGGGTCTCGCCGAAGTCGAGGACCTGGATGCGCTCGCAGATCCCCATCACCAGCTTCATCTGGTGCTCGATGAGCAGGATGGTCAGCCGGAACTCGCGCCGCACCCACTGGATGAACTCCATCAGCTGGTCGATCTCGTTCGGGTTCATGCCGGCCGCCGGCTCGTCGAGCAGGAGGAGCTCCGGGCCGATGGCGAGGGCGCGCGCGATCTCGAGCCGGCGCTGCATGCCGTAGGGCAGGTTCTTCGCGGTCTCCCCGGCGAGGCGCTCGAGCTTGAAGATCGAGAGCAGGCGGCGGGAATCGTCCACGATGCGGCGCTCCTCGCGGCGGTAGCGCCCCAGGTGCAGCAGCGCCTCGACGGGCGTGTAGCGCGCCTGGGCGTAGTGGGCGATGCGCACGTTGTCGAGGACCGAGAGGTCGCGGAACAGGCGGATGTTCTGGAACGTCCGCCCGATGCGCAGGGCCGTGATCTGGTGCGGGGTCTTGCCCACGAGCTCCGTGCCCTTGAAGCGGATGCTGCCCGAGCTCGCGCGGTACACCCCCGTGATCAGGTTGAAGACCGTCGTCTTGCCCGCGCCGTTGGGGCCGATGAGCCCCATGAGCTCGCCTTGCTCGAGCGTGAGGTTGAAGCCGGCGAGGGCGCACAGCCCGCCGAAGTAGTGCCGCACGTCAGTCGCGCTGAGCAGCGCCATCGCGGCGGCCTCCCTGGGGGTCGGCGCGGCGGTGGGCCTCGCGGTCGAGGCGGGGGATGAATCCCCGGTACTCGCGCAGGCCCATGATCCCGCGCGGCCAGTAGAGCATCACCAGTACCAGGGCGAGCGGCATGATGACCATGCGCCACACGCCCAGGTGGCGGATGAAGTGCTCGTTCAGCGGGTCGAAGACCACCGCCGGCAGCCAGGAGAGCAGCGCCGCCACCGTGGACGGGCGCAGGATCTCCAGGAGCACGGTGTAGAGCGTCGCCCCGAGGATCGACCCGCCGATGGAGGCGATGCCCCCGAGATACACCATGATCAGGATGTCAGTGGTCTTGATCACGTCGAACACGCGCGGGCTGATGAACTGCAGCAGGTGCGCGAAGAGCGCGCCCGCCACACCGGCGCCGAACGAGGACAGCGTGAAGGCGAGGAACTTCACCCGGCGGGTGTGCACGCTCATCAGTTCGCTCGCGATCTCGTCCTCGCGCACCGCGAGCACGCCGCGCCCGTAGCGCGAATAGACGAAATTGCGCACGAGCCACACGACGGCGACGGCCCAGAAGAACACCCAGGGCAGGGTGGTCAGCTTGCCGATGCCGGGGATCCCGCGTGGCCCGCCCACGGCGTCGATGTTCTCGATGACCGACTTCACGATCATCAGGAAGGCGAGGGTGATGATCGCGAGGTAGTCCCCCCGCACCTTGAACGAGGGGACGGCCACCACGAGCCCGAGGAGCGCGGCGGCGAGCCCGCCGGCCAGCACCGCGACCGGGAAGAGCGCGGGAGACTCCGCGACCGGCAGCACCTTCATGGTGAGGAGTGCCGCGGTGTACGCCCCCACCGCCATGAACCCGGCGTGGGCGAGGGAGAACTCGCCCATGAAGCCGTTCACCAGGTTCAGGCTGACGGCGAGGATGATGTTGATCCCCACGTACATCAGGACCATCTGGACGTACTTGTTCAGCAGTCCGTACTCGGGGATTGCGAAGGAGAGCACGAGGCCGGCGGCGAGCAGCACGGGCAGCAGCCAGCGTTGCTCGAGCAGCCAGTCCCAGCGCCGGCGCAGCGGGTGGCTCATACCTTCTGGGTGCGCGGCTGGCCGAGGATCCCGTACGGGCGCACGAGGATCAGGAGCAGCAGGAGCGTGAACGCGACGAAGTCACGGTAGGTGGACGGGAAGAAGGCAGTCACCATGATCTCCACCCCGCCCAGCAGGAACGCGCCGATCATCGCCCCCCGGATGTTGCCGATGCCGCCGACCACGGCGGAGATGAAGGCCTTCCAGCCCACCATGATCCCCATGTACGGGTCGATCACCGGGTAGGCGAGGGCGTACATGGTGCCCGCCGCGCCCGCGAGCCCGGCGCCGATGGCGAAGGTGATGGAGATGATCGTGTTGACCGGAACGCCCATCAGCGGGACGAAGGTCCGGTCCCAGGAGATCGCCCTCATCGCCATGCCGACCGGGGTGCGGTGCACCACGTGATCGAGGACCAGCATCAGCCCGAGGGAGAGGAAGATGATGATGACCTGCAGCGAGGAGAGCGACACGCCCCCCAGGTCCCAGGTCACGTTGTCCAGGAGTGCGGGCACGTTCTTCGGGTAGGGCGCGAGAGCGAGCGTGAAGTTCTCCAGGAACAGCCCCACCCCGAGCGCGGTGATGACCGCGGAGACGCGTGGCGCGTGGCGCAGCGGCTTGTAGGCGAGGCGCTCGATCAGCACCCCGAGGAGCGCGGTGCCGAGGATGGTGAGCAGGAGCGTCGGAACGAAGGGCAGCCCCAGGTACACCGCGGACAGGAAGCAGAAGAAGGCCCCCACCATGAACACGTCGCCGTGGGCGAAGTTGATCATGGTGAGGATCCCGTAGACCAGGGTGTAGCCGAGCGCGATCAGGGCATAGATGCTGCCGAGCTGCAGGGCGTTCAGGACCTGCTGCAGCCAGTAGACGAGGGCCTCGCTCACGGGCTCGCGTTCGTGAAGTAGTGGAAGCGGCCCTCCCGGATCTGCAGGATGACGGCGCTCTTGACGGGGTCGCGCGAGTCGGCGCGGAACTGCAGGTCGCCGGTGACGCCGCGGTACTCCGCCAGCGTGGAGAGCGCGGCGCGCACCGCATCGCGGTCGGCCTTGCCTGCGGTGCGGATCGCGCCGAAGAGCAGGCCGAAGGCGTCGTAGGTGAGCGCGGCCACGTCGTCCGGCTTCGCGCCGTAGGTCGCCTCGTAGTCCTGCAGGAACTTCTTCGCCGCCGGCGCGGCGTTGTCCGCCGAGTAGTGCGTGCTGAAGAAGTAGCCGTTCATGTCCGCGCCACCGAGCTTCAGCAGCTCGTCACTGCCCCAGGAGTCGCTGCCGATGAAGGGCACGTCGATCCCGAGGCGCTTGGCCTGCTGCACCTGCAGCGGGACCTCGCTGTAGTAGTTCGGGAGGAAGACGACCTGCGGCCTGGCGTCCTTGATCTTGGTGAGCTGCGCGGAGAAGTCCTTGTCGCCGGTGGTGTAGGTCTCGTACGCGACAACCTTGCCCCCGAGGCGCTCGAAGCTCTCCCGGAAGACCTCGGCGATGCCCTTGTTGTAGTCGGAGGCGACATCGTAGAGCAGCGCCGCGCGCTCGGCCTTCAGGTTCTCGAGGGCGAACCGGGCGAGCACGCCACCCTGGAACGGGTCGACGAAGCAGGCGCGGAACACGTACTTCTTCGGCTTGCCGGTGACCCCGTCCACCGTCGTCTTGGGGTTGGTGGACCAGGGCGTGACCAGCACCGTGCCCGCGCTCTCGGCCACCTCGGCGGCCGGGATGGCGTAGCGGCTGGCGTTGGGGCCGACGATCGCGAGCACCTCGTCCTGGGTGATGAGCTTCTGGGCGGCGACCGCGGACTGGTCCGCCTTGCCGGCGTTGTCCTCCACCACCAGCTTGAGCTTGACCCGCTCGGCGCCGATCTCCAGGCCACCGGCGGCGTTGACCTCCTCGACGGCCATCTGGGCGGCGTTGCGGCAGGAGGTGCCCACCGCGGGCATGTCGCCGGTCAGCTCGGCGATGACCCCCAGCTTGAGCGAGCGGTCGGTGTCGCAGGACGCCGTGCCGAGGGCGGCCAGCAGGGCGAGCAGCAGCGAAAAGGTCCTGGTCATCGGGTCGGCTCTCCTCGACATCGCTGGGGTTTCAACATTGGGGTTTCAACATTGCCCGGGCTTCGGGTGGCGCGCCTTCACCTCCGCGATGCGCACGTCGATGGCGGCGAGCTCGCTCGCGTCGCCCTGGCGCTCCTTGTAGAGCGCGTCGAGCTGGTCGCCGATGGAAGGGTACTCCGCTTCGCGCGCCTCGCGGTACGCCTCCGTGCGCTGCTCCTGGCGGTAGTCGGCCATCGCCTGGTCCAGCTCCTCGGCGGTTGGTACCGGGGTCGGCAGCAGCCACTCGGCGATGGCGAACCCCTTGCCTTCCTTCTTCACCAGGAAGTCGAGGCCGACCCGGGCGTTCGGGTACAGGCGGTGAATCGCGCCGCAGAACTCGCGGTGGGCGCGGCTCACCGCGAGCGAGCGGGCAGCCCCGGGCTCTCCCTCCGTCCCGGCGGGCTCCGGGGTCTCGCCGGGCGCAGGGTGGTGGGGGCGCGCGGCCATGGCGGTCACCACGACCAGCAGGAAGCCAAGCAGCACGACGATGCTGACGGCGCTCAGGGTGAAGGCGTCAAAGGACATGGGGAGGCCCTCCTCGGCTTCGTCCGGGCCCTTCCGGTCGTTGCCGGGAGGCGCGGACGCGCAAGCTTTGCCGACGGCGGGGCGAGCCGTCAATGAGCGCTTGCTAGAAGCTCACCAGGACGATGGCGACCAGCGCCAGCGCGATGCCGACGCCCTGGCGCAGGGTCAGGGGCTCGTGCAGGTAGAGAGTGGCGAGCGCGATGCTCAGCACGGGGTAGAGGGCGGTGACGGTGGCGATCACCCCAACCGGGCCGCGGGTCACGGCGTAGAGGTAGGCGAGGGCCCCCCCGACCCCGAGCATGCCCGTCACCAGCGCGAGGCCCACCCCCCGGGGGTCCGTGGCCGGCCGGAAGCCGAGCACCGCGAGGACCACCAGGGCGACGGCGAGGCCGCCCAGGGCGTGATAGACCACGGCGCTGGCGGCGTCGACGTAGCGGGTCGTGAGCTTCGGCAGGAACGCGTAGACCCCCCAGAGGAGGAACGCGAGCGCGGCGGGCACCACCCAGGGAGGCATCGGTCCCACCCGTCATCCGTCCTTCGGGGGGATCCCGAAGAGGCGCTCGAGGGCCGCGCGGGCAGCGGCGGCCTCGTCCGCGGCGGCCGCGCCGGCGCTGCGCCGGGCCTGGAACCAGTCGCAGAAGTTCGCCCGATCCTTCTCCTTCACCTCTCCGGCCACCGGCTCCCGGCAGGCCCGGGAGACGCGCGGGTCGTAGTGCCGGCACATGCGGCAGACGTGCAGGTCGGCGCGGCAGGCCGGGCACTCGTCGCGCCGGCCGAAGGGCCGGGGCAGGTCCTCCAGGCTAGCGCCGCACTTCCAGCAGGCCCAGGTCTCGGGTGTCACGCGTGCGCACCTCCCAGGGGGATCCTACCAGGGCCAGGGGGCCTGCGCCGGTGTGCCGGCGGTCCCGGGCGACCCCGGGATGTCGGGGAGGCTAACCGGCCGCGGGGGTGACCGGGGCGACGGCGAAGATGACCGCGCTCCAGAGCGAGTGGGAGACGATGAGGGCGGTCACGTCCTGGCGCCAGAGGTACTGCGCGCCCCACCAGGCGCCCGCCACCAGGGCGGCCAGGATCAGCATCAGGTTGCCGGAGAAGGCGTGGACCCCGCCGTAGACGAGGGTTGCGGCCACGTAGCCCCCCAGCGGGCCGAGCCGCCCCATCAGGCGTTTCTGCAGGAAGCCGCGCCAGAAGATCTCCTCGGCCGGTCCGGTCACGACGAGGAGCAGGAAAAACACCGCGACCCGCGAGGCCCCCACGCCGAGGTCGTAGATCCCGCCCACCTGGGAGCCGGCCCCGGGGACGACGTAGGGGGCGAGCGCGTTGCCGAGGTAGAACACGGCGTAGAGCAGCGCCGCGGAGACCACCCCGAGGGCGACGGACGCGGCAGAGAAGCGCAGGCGCGGGCGCTCGAAGGCGAGCGCGTACAGGGCGACTGTGGTCGCGGTCAGCCCGAGCTTGACCCAGAAGCTGCCCCAGGCCAGACCGAAGATGAACGCCCAGCCGACGAGGGCGAGCGCGACGGCGCCGGCGATCACGCCCATGGCGTGACCTGCGCCGCGAAGAGCCCGCCGAGGAAGAGCAGGCCGAAGACGGTGTCGAGCTGGGCGGTCATGGCGTCGGCCATGGCCGGGATCTCCCCGTGGAACCGGTCGAGGAGGTTGAAGGCCATGGGCAGGGAGAGGAAGACGGCGAGCACCCAGGGGCTCAGCCCGCCGGTGAGCACCGCGCCGAGCGTGTAGGCGTAGGCCGAGAACATCAGACCGCTGAAGAGGTAGAGTCCCTGCTCGCGGCCGAAGGCGGTGCCGAGGGTCTGGATCCCCGTGCGGCCGTCGTGGTCGATGTCACGCAGGTTGTTCGCCAGCAGGACCAGCGCGACCAGGGCGCCGAAGGGCACCGAGACCCCGAAGGCGTCGAGCGAGAGGGCGTCGCGCTGCACGGCGTAGGCCCCCTCGACCATGAGCGGTCCCCAGATGAGGAACACGGCCGCCTCGCCGAGGGCGCGGTACTTCAGGCTGATCGGACGCGCGGTGTAGAAGACGGTGAGCGCGAGGCCCGCCAGCGAGACCCAGAGGACGTGGGCCGAGCGATGCCAGGCCAGGGTGACCCCGATGACCGAGGCCAGGGCGAGGAGCACCAGGCCCTCGACGAGCAGGGTGCCGGGACTCATCAGCCCCCCCACCAGGGGGTGGGGGCGATAGTGGACGGTGGGCGAATCGCTCTGGTCGACGCCGTTCCGGGTGTCGAAGTAGTCGTTCATGACGTTGCCCGCCGCGTGGACCAGAACCGCGCCGAGGGCGGTGAGCAGGAGCCAGTCCCAGGCGATGGGCCCATCGGCCGCGGCGACCGCCGTCCCGAGGCCCACCGACAGAAGGGTCATGGTGAACGACCAGGGCCGGGTGGCGAGGAAGTAATTGCGAACCGTGGGCATGGGGGACCGAACCGTACGGGCGTGAGCGGCAAGGCGGCCCAATATCCTACCACGAACCTCCGTTAAAGCTCTTCCGTGGCGAAGGTCTCGCAGGCGGACAACTGGCCTTCCTGCAGGCCACGCTTGAACCAGCGCACACGCTGGGCCGAGCTGCCGTGGGTGAAGCTGTCCGGCGTCACGTAGCCCCGGGACTGGCGCTGCATGCGGTCGTCACCGATGGCGCTGGCCGCGCCAAGGGCCTCCTCCACGTCACCTGCCTCCAGGACCTGCCGGGCCCGGTGGGCGTGGTGGGCCCAGACGCCTGCCAGGCAGTCGGCCTGGAGCTCCTGACGCACCGAGATCTGGTTGGCCTCGACCTCGTCGACGCGGCCCTGCAGGCGCCGCACCTGGTCCGAGATGCCGAGGAGGTTCTGGACGTGGTGGCCCACCTCGTGGGCGATGACGTAGGCCTGGGCGAAGTCCCCGGGGGCCCGGAAGCGGTTGCGCATCTCGTCGTAGAAGGCGAGGTCGATGTACACCTTCTGGTCGGCCGGACAGTAGAAGGGGCCCATGGCGACCTGGGCGAAGCCGCAGGCGGAGTTCACCGCGCCGCTGAAGAGGACGAGCTTCGGCTCCTCGTACTCGCGGCCGGCCTGGCGGAACAGCTCCTGCCAGGTGTCCTCGATGTCGCCGAGCACGAAGGAGACGAACTCGGCGAGCTCCTCCTCCTCGGCCGAGCGCGGAGCCCTCTCGGCCCCCGCCTCGGGAGTCGAGCCGGGCAGCGAGCCCGTGGGGATGCCCTGCAGGAGGATGGTAGGGTCGACCCCCAGCACCAGGGCCAGCAACAGGGCGGCGACCAGGCCCGCGCCCCCCAGGCGCACGCCGCCGAGGCCCATCGACATGGAGGAGCCCTCGCCCCGCCGGTCCTCCACGTTCTCGCTCCGCCTGCTGACCCTCCAGCGCATGTGAGTCCTCCTCCCGGTGCTGCCGGCCTCTGGGTACGGATGCGAGGATAAACGTTTGGGCCGCGAAAGCTCCACCCCGCAGGGCATCCCGGCGGTCAGCGCCTGCGCTGGCGCGAGCCGGCGGCGTCGTGAGAATATTAGTGCATACGTATTGATGACCGCGCGGCCCTGCCGGGCGGGAGGGAGAAGCGTACTCATGTCGAGCCATTTTCCGTCCAGCCGGATTGCGTACCGGTCGGCCGCAAACTGGGTTTCCCGCGTCAAGGAGGGCCTGCTCCCCGTCAAATGGGGTGCAGCGCGCACGGTCTTCATCGGTTACGTGGGCTTCTCGCTCTTCACGGGCGTCGGCGGCTTCCTGACCGCCCCCGTCGCCACGTGGTACTTCTTCGGCGACTGGCGGTTCTGGCGCCACTGGCGTCCCGGCGTGCGCCTCTACGCGCAGGGCTGGCGCATGCTGGGGCTGCTGCTGAAGGGCGAGAGCGGGTACATGCTGGACGTGCCCCTCGGCGCCCCGCCCCACAGCGCCCCGGTCCTCTCGCTCGTGCAATTGAACCCGGCCTGGGCGCACGGGCCCACCTGCGGGCCGTGCGACCGCTGCTGCTCGCTCATCCACTGCCCCGTGCTGGACCGGGAGACCGGGTTCTGCCGTGGGTACAACTCGTTCTACTGGCGCTACTTCAACTGCGGGCGCTTCCCTTCGAGCCAGCGGGAGATCGACTACTACGCCTGTCCGAAGTGGCTGATGAAGGAGGCCCCCGCGACCTCGCCCGCCCTGGAGCCCCACCCCGTCCAGGCGATGGTCTCGGAGTAGGGCCTCCCCCCTACCGCCTACCGCCTACCGCAGATAGCCCCACTTCTGGAGGCGCTGGACGGCGTAGCGGGACTGGGACCCCTGGGGTACGGCCTTGACGTAACGGGCGTATTCCCGGGCCGCGCCCTGGTGGTTCTGCATCCCCTCGAGGCTCACCCCCTTCAGGAACGCGATGTCGGCGTTGCCCGGGAGCAGCCGGTCGTAGGTGTTCAGGTCCTGGTACGCGCGGTCGTAGTCGCGGCGCATCAGTGAGCTGACGGCGCCGACGCGGTGCCCCTGGGCCTCCCGGGGGTAGACCGACTTGGCCTGGCTCGCGTAGCGCTGGGCCTGGTCGGGGCGCTCCAGGGCGAGCTGGCACTTGGACATCATGACCAGGGCGGCGTAGTCGTTCGGGGCCTGTTTCAGGGCCTGGCCGAGCTCCTGCTCGGCGCGCGAGTACTCCTTCTTGCGCATGTCCGTGTCGGCCCGCTGCATGGCCTGGAGGGCGCCCTTGATCCGGCGCACCCCCGCGGTCTGGTCCTGGTAGCGCTCGCGGTTGAGCGGCAGCGCCCGGTCGCCGGCGTAGCGGCTGCGCATGGCCTCGCGGGCATTGGCGACGCGCTCGTCGCTCATGGGGTGCGTGGAGAACATCAGCTCGATGGCGCTCGGGCGCTCCCGGGACTGCCGCTGCAGGATCTCGTGCAGCCCCACCATCCCGTCTGGATTCAGGCCCGCGCGGTGCAGGTACTCCATGCCGAGGGCGTCCGCCTCGCGCTCGTTCTCCCGGCTGTAGTGGGCGAGGAGGGCGCCGGCGCCGATGTTGCCGATGTCCTCGGCGAGGGAGCCCAGACCGCCGAAGCCCGAGACCTGGGCGGCAATCCCCACCCCGGCCACGGCGACCTGGGTGATCATGGTCTTGCTCGCGTGCTCGGCGGTGTGGCGGGCGTTCACGTGGCCGATCTCGTGCCCGAGCAGGGCCCCGAGCTCGGCCTCGTTGTCGATCTCGGCCAGGATCCCGCGGGTCGCCGCGATGCTGCCGCCGGGGAAGGCGTAGGCGTTCACGTAGCTCGCGTTCACGGCCCGGAAGGAGTAGGGCATGCCGGGGCGGTGCGAGAGGCGGGCGAGGCGGTTCCCGACCTCACTCAGATAGGCGTTGACGCTCGCGTCCTGGACCGGGCCGTAGTCGCTGGAGAACTGCTGGGGCGACTGCTGCTGGTCGATCGAGATCTCCTGCGACTCCGACATCAGCATCAGGGTCTGCTGGCCGGTGACCGGGTCGACGGCGCAGCCCTCGAGGGCCGATGCGCCCACCGAGGCCGTCAGCAGCCAGAGGAAGTCACGGCGGTCCATCCGCCGGTGGAAGATTCGGTCTGCTCGCTCGCTCGACATGACTTCACCCCGCGTGGATCGGATCCTCTGAAACGCGCCGGACCTCCGGCGCCCGGGGTCGGGGTGGGCACCCCGCCCCCACACGGCAAGACACTTTCCTTCGGCCGGCGCACCCGTCAACATGATCGGCCATGAGCACCATGACGATCGAGCGGTTGATGGACGCCTTCGCGCTCCTCGAGGACTGGCAGGAGCGCTACGACTACCTGAGCGAAGTGGGCGCCAAGCTCCCGCCCATGCCCGAAGCGGAAAAGACCGAGGCCCATCGCGTCCAGGGCTGCGTCAGCTCGGTCTGGGTCACCGGTCGGGCGGTGGGAGAGTCCCCGATCATGGAGTACCACGCGGACGGGGAAGGCGCCGTCGTGCGGGGTCTGGTGGCGCTCATCCTGATGCTCTTCCAGGACAAGCCGCGCGCCGAGGTGCTCGAGCTCGACGCCCAGGGCATCATCCAACGGTTGGGTCTGGACGAGCACCTCAGCGCCAATCGCCGCATGGGGCTGCACGCGATGATCGAGCGGTTCAAGGCCATCGCGCGCGGCGTCCCGGCCTGACCCTCTAGGCGTCGTCCCGGTAGCCCCGCTGGGACTTCTCCCGCAGCTCCTGGGCCTCGACGCTCAGGGTGGCGATGGGCCGCGCCTCCAGGCGCTTCAACCCGATCGGCTCGCCCGTCTCCTCGCAGAACCCGTAGCTGCCGTCGTCGATGCGCCGCAGGGCGGCCTCGATCTTCGGCAGCAGCTTGCGGTAGCGGTCCCGGGTGCGCAGCTCCAACGCCACCTCGCTCTCGTCGCGGGCTCGGTCGGCCTCGTCACCGACGTACCGGGAGGCGCCGTCGCTGCGCAGGTGGTCGATGGTCTGCTGGGACTCGCGTAACAGCGCGTCGCGCCACTCGAGCAGCTTGCGCCGGAAGTAGGCGAGCTGCAGGGGATTCATGTACTCCTCGTGGGGCGAGGGCTCGTAGCCCGGCGCCAGCTCGACCTCGGAGATGGGCAACTCGAACTCGGGCGGCGTCTCGGGGGCGGTGCCCGTCCCCGGCTGGGGGGCGCTCGCGCCCCTGGCGGTCTTCGGAGCGGCTTTCTTCTTCCCCGCCGCTGCTCCGGGCGGGGGCGGCTTGGCTGCCGCCGGGGTTTCCTCCTGAGCCTCTCTCGCAGCCATCACTCTCTCCGGCTCGCTCTTCGGTGGGGGCTTCGCCTTCTTCGGCTCGGCCGGGGTCGGGGTCGGCGCCTTCGTGGGCGCGGGTTTCTTCGCTGCCGGCGCCTTGGGGGCCGGCGCCCTTGCTACCGGTGCCTTCGCGGCTGGCACCTTCGCGGCCGGTGCCTTCGCCGGCGGCGCTTTCTTCCGCTCCGCGGGCCTTGCCGGCTCGGGGGCCTTCGCCGCGGCCGCCTTCTTCGCCACGGGCTTCTTCGGCGGGGTCGCCTTCTGTGGCGGCGCCGCCTTTCCGGGCGCGGCCCTCTTCTTTGCCGCCGCCTCAACCGCTGTGGCCTTCTTCGAGGCCTCCGCCTTCACTGGCGCGGCCTTGGCGGCTGCGCTCGGGGGTACCGACTGGGCTTTCTTTGCGGCCATCGGGGTCTCCGACGGTTCACTCCTGGTGGACTGCCGGCTTCGCCCGGCAGGGCGGATGTTTATAGCGTGTCGTGCACCGGTCTGACAACCAGGCCTCCCCAAGCGTAGCCGGTCAACGGCGGGCCCGCCGGCGCACTGCCTCCCGGCCGAGGGTCGACGCCAGATACGCGAGCCCGGCGAGGACGATGATGACGGAGCCCGAAGGCAGGTCGGCGCCATACGACAGGGCGAGTCCGCCGCTGGTGAAGGTCGCCCCGAGGACGGTCGCCAGCAGCATCATCCGGCCGATGGAGCCCGCGTACTGGGCCGCGATGGCCGCGGGCAGCGTGAGCAGCGCGATGACCAGGATGAGCCCGACCACCCGGATGAGGAGCACCACCGTCACCGCCACCAGGGCGAGCAGCAGGAGGTAGACGAGCTCCACGCGAACCCCCCGCAGGAGCGCGAGCTCGTCGTCGAAGCACACGGCCAGGAACGGCTTGTAGAGGACCCCCACCAACAACAGGATGCCCGCGTCGATGGCCGCCATCAGGTAGAGGTCCTCCCGGGTCACCATCAGGATGTTCCCGAACAGGTAGCTCATCAGGTCGGGCCCGTAGCCCGGGGCGCGCGACAGGAACAGCACCCCGACCGCCATGCCCACGGCCCACAGCGCCCCGACCAGCGTGTCCTCGTGCTGGCGCCAGCGCAGGGAGACCCAGCCCACGAGGAACGCGGTCACGAGCGCCGCAGCCAGGGCCCCCCAGAGCGGGTCCGCCCCGAAGTAGTACGCGATGCCCATGCCGCCGAGGACCGCGTGGGCGATGCCGCCCGCGAGAAAGGCGATGCGCTTGACCACCACGTAGGTGCCGACGACCCCGCAGCCGACGCTGGCGAGCAGGCCCGCGGCGAGGGCGTGCTGCAGGAAGGCGTGCTGGGAGAGGGCCTGGAGGAACTCGGTCACGAGGTCGGGCCACCGGATCGGCTCGCGGGGGCGGGGTGTGCCGCGAGGTCGCCGGCCGCGTGGGTGTGGTGGATCATGCGCACGGGCTGGCCGTAGAGCGCGGAGATGGTCTCGCCCGTCAGTTCCTCGGTGGCGTGGCACATCAGGGTGCGGTTCAGGCACGCGACCCGGGTCACGTAGCGGGAGATGAAGCCCACGTCGTGGGAGACGACGACCACCGCCAGGCGCTCGCTCAGGCGCTTCAGCAGGTCGAAGATCTCGGTCTCGACCCGCTGGTCGATGTTCGCGGTGGGCTCGTCGAGCAGCAGCACCTCCGGCTCGGAGACGAGCGCCCGGGCCACGAGCGTGCGCTGCATCTGCCCGCCCGACAGGGTGCCGATGGGGCGCTCGGCGAGCCCGGCGACCTCGGTCTCGCGCATGGCCTCGGCCGCGAGCGCGCGGTCCTGGGCGGTGAACCCCCCGAACGGCCGGGTGCGCCCGAGCCGGCCGAGGGCGACGCAGTCCCGCACCGAGATCGGGAAGTCCCGCGAGAAGGACGGGTACTGGGGGACATACCCGATGCGCCGGCGAGCGGCCGCCGGGGTGCTGCCCAGCACCGTGACCCGCCCCCGCGTCGGTGCGAGGAGCCCCAGGACGAGCTTGAGCAGCGTGCTCTTGCCGCCGCCGTTCGGGCCGACCAGGCCCAGGAACTCCCGCCTGCCGACCTCGAGGCTCACCCCCTCCAGGACGCCGACGCCGTCGTAGGCGAAGCTCACGTCCTCGAGCGTGATGACGGAGTCCATCCCTACCTCAGGGCCGCCCGGAAGGCCGCGGTCACCCGCCGCAGGTTGTCGGCGTAGTCCGGGGCGAGTGGGTCCACGGCCGCTACGGTGCCCCCGAGGGCCCGGGCGAGGGCCTGCGCGGCGGCGGGGTTGTCCCGTGGCCCCACGAAGATCACCTGCACGCCCGCGCCCCGCGCCTGCTCGATGAGGGCTGCCAGCGTGCGGGCGCCGGGCTCCTTGCCGCCCTGCTCGATGGGGACCTGGGTGAGGCCGTAGGTGTCGGCGAAGTAACCCCAGGCCGGGTGGAACACCAGGAACCGGCGCCCCTCCGCCCCGGCGAGCGCCGCCCGGATCTCGGCGTCCAGGGCGTCGAGCTCGCCGGCGAGCCGGTCGTAGCCCGCGGCATAGGCCAGGGCGCCGGCGGGGTCGGAGCGGGTCAGTTCGTCGCGGACCTGGGCCGCCATCCGCTTCGCGAGTGGTGGACTCGTCCAGACGTGGGGGTCCGGCCGCCCGGGGGCCGGTGCTGCGGGTTGCCGCCCGGCGCCGCCGGTCTCGGGCCCTGCGCCGTGCCGTTGCCGGGACTCGCCGTGCCGGTGGCCCTCGACCTGGCGGAGCGCGACCGCCTCGCGCTGGTCCACGACCCGCAGCCCCGGGCTCGCCTGCCGGATCCGCTCGAGCCAGACGTCCTCGAAGTCGACCCCGACGCGGAAATAGACGCGGGCCCGGGAGGCCTCCACCATCTGCCGCGGGGACGGCTCGTAGGCGTGCGGGTCGCGGCCGGGCCCGACCAGCACCGAGGTGCGTAGCCGCTCCCCGCCGACCCGGTCCACCAGATACTGCTGGGGCGCCACGCTGACGAGCACGGCCATCGGTTCGGCCGCGGCAGCCGCGTCGGTACCCGCGGCACCCGGGGCGAGACCTGCGAAGACCCAGGCGAGCAGGGCGGATCGGGTGGGCATTCAGGGATTCCCCTGGCGCCGCGGCGTGGGCCGATGACCGGCGCCGGGGCGGCGCGGGGCCCCGGGCGCCGGGAGGGCCGGGATGGCCCCCGGTCCGTCAGGTCTCGGCAGCGCCGCCGGCGGTGTTGCGGCTGCGCTCGATGGACTGCAGGACCAGCCAGCTCTCGCCGAACTTGCGCAGATTCTCCAGCTCGGTGTCGAACTGGTCGTAGTGGCGCTCCTCGTCGGCGATGATGTCCTCGAAGATCTGCTTGGACACGGCGTCGGCGGCGTTGGCGCACTCCATCGCCCACGCGTTGTAGTCGCGGGCGCTCTCCTCCTCCATGCGGGTGGCCATCGCGAGCATCTCGCCCACGTCGCGGACGGCCGCTACGCGCCCCGAGGGGACCATGGCCACGTCGCCCTTGAGGAACAGGATGCGCTCGGCCAGCCGCTCCACGTGCCCCATTTCCTCGATCGCGGTGCGCCGGAACAGGCCCGCCAGAAGGTCGAAGCCCATGTCGTCGCAGTGGAAGTGGAAATACATGTACTGGTGGACGGCGGTCAGTTCGTCGGCGACCGCGCGGTTCAGCAGTTCCACGCTCTTCTCGTGCATCTCGTTGCCCCTCAGGTTGCGCCAGGTGTGACTGAGGCCTGGCCCGATCGATCAGTCTACCCCGAGCTCCCGGCCGCGCGGTGTCACCGCCACGCCCGGCCCCGGCATGGCGCCACAGTAACCCCATCGCCCCCCCGGGCCAAGGCCCCGGGGCGTCAGTCCTGCAGGGAGACGGGCGTGACGAAGCCCGGCGGCTTGATGGCGAGGACCGAGCACTCGATCTGCTCGAGGATTGCCTCGGCCGTGTTGCCCATGATCAAGCCTGGGATCCCCGTGCGGGCCACCGTCCCCATGACCACGAGATCCGCCTCCAGTTGCCTGGCGAGGGCGGGGATCTCCTTGCGCGCCGAACCCTTCACCAGATGCACGCTCGGCTTGAGGTACTGCACCGTCTCCTTGCCGATGGTGTCCTCCAGGTCGAGCATCAGCCGGTCGAGGTTGGTCGCGACGCGTTGGCGCGCGTACGCCACGTAGGGTGCGATCTTCTCCTCAGGGGTGTTCCCGAACGGGCCGCGCAGCAGGGACTCACCCATGGCGTCCCACACGCTGGCGACGTGCAGTTCCGCGAACTCGGACAGGGCCAGGGCCGCCGCCCGCCCGAGGACCTCGTGATTCAGCGCGCGCCGGGTCTCCAGTTCCTCCGCGGGGTACCGGTCGTCGGCGTCCACCGTCGCCAGGATGCGCGGCCTCGCGTTCGCGGCCGCGCACTGGATGAGCCAGACCGGGCAGGGGCACTTGCGCAGGAGGTGCATGTCGTCGCTCCCGAAGACCCGGTCCAGCCAGCCGGGGCGCTCGGGCGGCCGGACCACGAGGTCGTGACCGGCGCGGATCACCTCGCGCACCACCTCGAGATAGGGGGTGCCCGTCAGCACCCGGGTCCGGATGGGAAGCTGCTCGCGAAAGGGCGAGACGAGGCCCTCGAGGAGCGCGCCGCGCTCGGCGGCGAGCCCGGCCTGCAGCTCGAGAGCGAGGGTCCCGGTCTCCGGCGCGCCGGTGCCCAGGGCGAGCTGCGGTAGCACGTCCACGACCGTGAGCGCGGCCTGGTTGTTCTCGGCGAGCGCCACCGTGCGCTCCAGCACCAGGGCGCAGGGCTCGTCGGGGTTCACGACGAAGAGGATGTTCTCGAATTGCGTCATCTCGCACCTCCTCCTGGGGGAAGACGCACTCTACCTGCCGGGCGGCTCGACTCCAACCCGTGCCGCGACGGGGGGTGGCGGGCTCCTCCGGAAGAGGGATTCGATTCGGGGGGACCGCATCGGGTGGGTGCCGTTATATCATTTCGCCCGCCGGCCGGGCCCGGGGCCCCGGGCCCCCCGCGGGCCGGCACTCCCGCTCCACCGAGGGGCTCTCATGTTCTCCCTGCAGACGATTTTCGGTAAGGGCACCCAGTTCTTCGGGCTGCTCGAGGATGCCGCGGTGACCGCCGTGGACAGCACCCGGGCCTTGCACACCATGCTCCGGGAGCACCACCAGCCGCTCCAGCTCGATACCTTTCGCCTCGCCCGGGAACGGGAGAGGGCCGTCTCCGACAAGATCAACGAGGAGCTCCTCTGCAGCTTCGTCACCGCTCTCGAGCGGGAGGACATCGAGGCGCTGCGCGCCGCCCTCGTCCGGATCCCGAAGCAGGTCGAACGCTTCGCCGAGCGTTACGCGCTCGCCACCGGCATCCTCGACGGGGTGGACTTCGCGCCCCGGGCGGCCATGCTCGAGCAGGCGGCCGAGGTCGTGCTGGAGATGGTCCAGAAGCTCCGCCGTATGAAGGCGGAGGAGATGAGACTGCTCAACGACCGCCTGCGCTCCATCGAGAGCGAGGCCGACCGGCTCATGCTGGAGTTGTACCGGGAGATCTACGCCGGCCGCTTCGGCGGCCAACAGATGTTCCTCATCAAGGAGTTCTTCGAGATCCTGGAGAAGGCCATCGACCGCTGCCGCGAGGCCGGCACCGTGGCCTACCAGATCGTCCTGAAGAACAACTGAGGGGGAAGACCTTGCTCTCCACCCTCGTCCTGGTGCTCGTCGCCGCGCTCGTCTTCGAGTACATCAACGGCTTCCACGACACGGCGAACTCCATCGCCACCGTGGTCGCGACCAAGGTGCTCTCGCCGATGCAGGCGGTGGGGCTGGCGGCGGTGGCCAACCTCGTCGGCGCGCTCTGGGGCACCGCGGTGGCGAAGACCATCGCCTCGGGCCTCATCGACCAGGCGGTCGTCGAGGTCACCTCCCAGGTGATCGTGTGCGCCCTGGCGGGCGGAATCGTCTGGAACCTGACGACCTGGTACGTGGGCCTGCCCTCTTCCTCTTCCCACGCCCTGGTGGGGGGGCTGGCGGGCGCGGCCATCGCCGCCAGCGACGGGCGCTGGAGCTCGGTCATCTGGTCGCAGCCGGCGGATTCCTGGTACCGCAGCGCCGGGGTGCTCTGGAAGGTCGTGGTGCCGATGGTCACCAGCCCGCTGCTGGGGTTCACGGTCGGGCTGCTGCTGATGGGCCTGCTCTTCGCCCTGTTCTGGGGGATGTCACTCAGGCCGGGGGTCCTGCGGCGCATCGCCCGGCCGCGCTGGGCCAACGCCTTCTTCGGCAAGGCCCAGCTGGCCTCGGCCACCTACATGGGGCTGGCCCACGGGCTGAACGATGCCCAGAAGACGATGGGGATCATCGCCCTCGCCCTGGTCTCCGCCCAGCAGGCGGGGACGCTCGACGGGCTGCCCGGATGGCTCGCCTGGCTGCACCCGAGCGAGGCGGCGCTCGCCCACGGGGACATCGACGCCTGGATCAAGGTGACCTGCGCGGTGACCATGGCGGCGGGCACCGCCGTGGGGGGCTGGCGCATCATCCGCACGCTCGGCCACAAGATGGTCCGGCTGCAGCCCGTGCACGGCTTCGCGGCCGAGACGTCCGCGGCCACGATCATCACCATTGCCTCCTCCCTCGGCATTCCGCTCTCCACCACCCACAACATCTCCGCCGCCATCCTCGGCGTCGGCGCCGCCAAGGGCTTCTCGGCCATCCGCTGGACGATCGTCGAGCGGATGCTGTGGGCCTGGATCCTGACCATCCCCGCTGCCGGTGGCATGGCCTACGGGCTGTACCGGTTCCTGCACGTCCTCGGGTTGACCTGACCCGCCCCGGGCCCCGGCCGGTCAGAGCCAGTCGCGGCGGCGGAACCAGTAGAGGAGGGCGCCGGCGATGCCGACGCTCACCAGCCAGAACACCGGGTAGGCCCAGGCGGACTCGTTCTCCGGGATGGGCATGTTCATGCCGTAGACGCCGGCGAGGAAGGTCAGGGGGACGAAGATGGTGCTGATGATGGTCAGCGTCTTCACGATGTCGCCGAGGCGGTTGGAGGCCGAGACCATGTGCATCTCCACCAGGTTGGCGGCGAGCTCGCGGTAGGTCTCCAGCAGGTCGAGGATGCGCACCACGTGGTCGTGCACGTCGCGCAGGTAGGTCCGCGTCGTGTCGGAGAGGCACTCGTGGTGCTCGCGATGCAGGTTGTCCAGCAGGTCCCGCATGGGCCAGCTGACGCGGCGCAGGACCGTCAGCTCCCGGTTCATGCGGTGGATCCGCTGGGGGGCGTTGCGCCCCGCCCGGTCCTGGAAGACCGCATCCTCGAGCTCCTCGAGGCCCTCGGAGATCTGTTCCAGGAGGGGGAACGAGTGGTCCACGACCGCGTCGATGAGGCAGTAGAGCAGGAAGCTCGCGTCGCTGCGGCGCAGCCGTGAGCCGGGGGTCTCGATGCGCTGCACGATGGGCGCGAACGGCTCCGGCCCGCGCGCGCGGAAGCTGAGCACGGTGTCGCGCCCGAGGAAGAGGCTCACCTGCTCGGTGTTCAGATTGCCGTCCACGCGGTCGACCAGCCGGACCACCACGAACAGGCGTCCGGGGCGATCCGGCGAGCCGGGGTAGTCCTCGGCCTTCGGGCGCTGCCCGCGGTTCACCACGTCCTCGACGGCGAGCGGGTGCAGCTCGTACTTCTCGGCGAGGGCGCGCAGGAGCGTCGGGTCCGCCACCCCCACCACGTCGATCCAGCGCACGCTCGACCACTCGGGGCGGTGAGTGGCGAGGAAGCTGCGCACGTCGTCCACCCGCTCGACGCGCACCTGCTCCGGGCAGTAGTCGACGCAGGTGACCACGATCGGGGCGTCGCCCCGTGCGAGGCCCGGAAGCTCGTGCGGCTCGATCCCCGGCGCCTTGCCCGGGCGTCCGAGGGCGCGCCCGAAGCGGTTCCGGCGGGGCCGTTCCGGGGGTCTGTGATTCTTCCGGCGGTGTGTCATCGGCGGAACCACTCCAGGCCGGCCTCGGTGGCGACGGCGTCGAGGGGGACGTCCCAGGGGCTCACGGCGAGCGCGGGGACCCGCTGGAAGCGGTACGCGGCGCCGACCAGGACCGGTCGCCTCCAGCGCAGGCGCCGGTGGGAGAACGCAAAGGTGCGGTCATAGTAGCCACCGCCCATCCCCAGGCGGTTGCCCGCGGCGTCGAAGGCGACGAGGGGCAGTACGACCAGATCGAGGGCGGAGGCGGGCACCTGGCGGTTGGCCGCCACCGCCGGCTCGGGGATCCCGAACCGGTTCGGGCGCAGGACCGTGTCCGGCGCGTAGGGCAGGAAGTGCAGGCGCCCCCGCTCGACCACGGGCAGGTAGCAGCGCTTGCCCGCCTGCCAGGCCCGGGTCACCAGGGCCGCGAGGTCCACCTCGCCCCCCCGGGACAGATACACCGCCAGGCGCCGGGCCCGGTGGAAGGCCCCGGTTGCGGCGAGGGCCCGGCAGATGCGCGCGCTCGCGTGTGCCCGGGCCGCCGGGTCCAACCGCCGGCGCTGCTCACGCAGCGCCCGGCGCAGGTCGCTCGAGGGGGTCACCGCAGGCAGGTCCGGGTGGATCGGGCTGGGCTCGGTGTGCGGCGTGCCTTGATGAGGTGTCCCCCGTAGGTGCCGACCGAGATCCTGCCCCCTTGAACCGAAGTTCAACTTGGGGGAATGGATCGGCGTCTCAGGCTTTCCGCAGCGTGGCGGACATGCACAACGACGCCGAGAGCCGACCCCCGAGGGCTGTGATATAGGCTCAAAGAGTACTGGATCTCTTTGCGAACACCACAGGGGACGTAAAGCACTCTAAACCGTTTGTCCGCTGCTGTCACTGCGCAGGGCGAGCTCGAGCTTGCCCTGGATCCGCTGCATTCCCGCGCCCACCGCGTCGGCGAGGATATCGTGGCGGCGGCGGTCCTGGAGCAGTTCGTGCGCGAGGTTGAGCGCGGTGATCACGGCGACCCGCTCGGCCCCGATGACCCGCCCGCCGTCGCGCATCTCGCGCATCTTGTGGTCGAGCAGCTGCGCAGCCTGCAGGAGGGCGTCGCGCTCGCTCGGCGGACACCCCACCGTGTATTCCTTGTCGAGGATCCGGATGGAGATCGGGGTGCTGGCCTCGGGCACGTCACATCTCCATGGACTTCAGGCGGGCGATCATGGACTCGACCCGATTGCGTGCGTGCTCCGTCTTCTCGATGAGGGCCGCGCGCTCGGTCAGCAGGTGCGTGTGCTGATTGCGCAGGGCGCGGTTCTCCTCGGAGAGGCGTTTGCTCCTGGCGATCAACTCGTCCACGAGTTGCTCGAGCGCCTTGATGTCCGGCGTGTCCATGGGTTCCCCGGTGTGGGCTCCGGCCTGCGGTCCGTCCCTCGGACGGGATGCCGAGCCGTGCGCCATCTGCTCATTTTATCGGCACTATAGAACCGGGGCCTGAGGGGGTCAACGGCGCGCGGTGTCACGCTTTTCCCGCGCCCTGGCGGTGGTTGGGGCGCCCGTGGGGCGGTGCTAGCATAGCCCCGGACCTCTCTTCGCGAAGGCAGCCGACCGTGACCGACCACGAGCCCACCTACGAATCGCTGGAGTCGGCGCTGAGCCAGGCCGATTCCGAGATGAGCCCCGCCGAGAGCCACGGGCTCGTCTGCGCGATGCTCTGTGTCGACCCCGCGGTGTCCGACGAGCGCTGGATGGGGGAGGTGGTGCCCGCGAGCCCCGAGGGCGAGGCGGACCCCGCCGGGGCGCGGGAGCTCCTCGCGCACCTGCGTGGGGCGAGCGCCGCGGCTCTCGCCGGCGAGGAGGCGGGGCTGCAGCTCTTCCTGCCCGAGGACGACGCGGCGCTCGCGCTGCGCACCGAGGCCCTCATCGACTGGTGCGACGCGTTTCTCTACGGTCTCGGGGTCGCGGGGCTGGACCATCGCTCCCTCAGCCCCGAGGCGCGCGAGGTGCTGGAGGAGCTGACGGAGGTCAGCCGGCTCGACCCCCAGGCCGAAGGGGAGGAGGACGAGCGGGCCTTCTTCGAGGTGAGCGAGTTCGTGCGGGTCGCCGTCATGCTGCTCTACGAGGACCTGCGCGAGCGCGACCGCGTGGAACACCCGACCGTGCACTGATGAGCGGGCTCACCCTCGACCGCAAGGAGTTCGCCCGCCGGCGCAAGTCGCTCATGCGCCAGATGGACGCGAACGGCGTCGCGATCCTCTTCACCGCGCCGGTGCGCATGCGCAACCGCGACGTGGAATACGCCTTCCGTCCGGACAGCGACTTCTACTACCTGACGGGGTTCCCGGAGCCCGAGGCGGTGATGGTGCTGGTCCCCGGGCGGCCCGAGGGCGAGTACCTGCTCTTCGTGCGCGAGCGTGACCTGGCGAAAGAGGTCTGGAACGGGCGCCGGGCGGGCCTCGAGGGCGCGTGCGCGGAATACGGCGCGGACGACGCCTTCCCCATCGGGGACATCGACGACATCGTCCCGGGGCTCATCGAGAACCGCGACCGGGTGTTCTACGCGATGGGCGTATACCCGGATGTCGACCAGCAGGTGATGGGCTGGGTGAGCCGCGTGCGCAGCCGGGCGCGTGCCGGGGTGAGCGTGCCGGGGGAGTTCGTGGCCCTCGACCAACTGGTGCACGAGATGCGGCTCGTCAAGAGCGCCGGCGAGCTGCGCCTGATGCGCCGCGCGGCCGAGGTGACCGCGGCGGCCCACGTGCGGGCGATGCGGGTGGCGCGTCCCGGGATGACCGAGTACCAGGTGGAGGCGGAGCTCGTGCACGCCTTCATGAGCGGGGGCTGCCGCGCCTCTGCCTACGCCCCCATCGTCGGCAGCGGCGAGAACGGGGTGATCCTGCACTACACGGAGAACCGCGACCCGCTGCGCGACGGCGACCTGCTCCTCATCGACGCGGGCGCGGAGTACGAGTACTACGCGGCCGACATCACCCGCACGTTCCCCGTCAACGGGCGCTTCACGCCGCCCCAGCGCGAGCTCTACGAGCTGGTGCTGCAGGCCCAGGAGGCGGCGATCGCCAAGGTGCGCCCGGGCAACCACTGGAACGAGCCCCACGAGGCGGCCGTCGCCGCCATCACCCGCGGCCTCGTGGAGCTGGGCCTGCTCAAGGGGCGTGTGCCGCGGCTGGTCAAGGAGGAGGCCTACAAGCCCTTCTACATGCACCGCACCGGCCACTGGCTCGGCATGGACGTGCACGACGTGGGCGACTACAAGGTGGACGGAGAGTGGCGGGTGCTGGAGCCCGGCATGACCATGACCGTGGAGCCGGGGCTGTACGTGGCGCCGGGCGCGCGCGGCGTGCCCCGGCGCTGGTGGGGCATCGGCATCCGGATCGAGGACGACGTCCTGGTCACCCGAGACGGGTGCGAGGTCCTGACCCGCGCCGTGCCGAAGACGGTCGCCGACGTCGAGGCCCTCATGGCCTCGGCCGCCACGGCGGCCCCGGAAAAAAAACATCTCCCCCGGGAGGGCTGAGCGATGGCGGTGAAGACCTACAAGGCGGGCGTGAAGGAATACCGCGAGACGTACTGGATGCCGGAGTACACGCCGGCCGACACCGACCTGCTCGCCTGTTTCAAGATCACGCCCCAGCCGGGCGTGCCCCGCGAGGAGGCGGCCGCCGCAGTGGCCGCCGAGTCCTCCACCGGCACCTGGACCACGGTCTGGACCGACCTGCTGACCGACCTCGACTACTACAAGGGCCGCGCCTACCGCATCGAGGACGTGCCGGGCGACGACACCTGTTTCTACGCCTTCGTCGCCTACCCCATCGATCTCTTCGAGGAAGGCTCGGTGGTGAACGTCTTCACCTCGCTCGTCGGGAACGTGTTCGGCTTCAAGGCCGTGCGCGCCCTGCGCCTGGAGGACGTGCGCTTCCCCATCGCCTACGTGATGACCTGCGGCGGGCCGCCCCACGGCATCCAGGTCGAGCGCGACATCCTGAACAAGTACGGACGCCCGCTGCTCGGCTGCACCATCAAGCCGAAGCTCGGACTCTCGGCGAAGAACTACGGGCGCGCGGTGTACGAGTGCCTGCGCGGGGGGCTCGACTTCACCAAGGACGACGAGAACGTCAACAGCCAGCCCTTCATGCGCTGGCGCCAGCGCTTCGATTTCGTCATGGACGCGGTCGACAAGGCCGAGGAGGAGACCGGCGAGCGCAAGGGCCACTACCTGAACGTCACCGCCCCGACGCCCGAGGAGATGTACAAGCGTGCGGAGTACGCCAAGGAGCTCGGCGCGCCCATCATCATGCACGACTTCATCACCGGCGGGTTCTGCGCCAACACGGGCCTCGCCAACTGGTGCCGGGACAACGGGGTGCTGCTGCACATCCACCGCGCGATGCACGCGGTGCTCGACCGCAACCCGCACCACGGCATCCACTTCCGCGTGCTCACCAAGATCCTGCGCCTCTCGGGCGGCGACCACCTGCACACCGGCACCGTGGTGGGCAAGCTCGAGGGCGACCGCGCCTCCACCCTGGGCTGGATCGACCTGCTGCGCGAGAAGCACATCCCCGAGGACCGCAGCCGGGGCATCTTCTTCGACCAGGACTGGGGGGCCATGCCGGGCGTCTTCGCGGTCGCCTCGGGCGGCATCCACGTCTGGCACATGCCGGCGCTGCTCTCCATCTTCGGCGACGACTCGGTCTTCCAGTTCGGCGGCGGCACGCTCGGGCACCCCTGGGGCAACGCGGCGGGCGCGGCGGCCAACCGCGTGGCGCTGGAGGCCTGCGTGGAGGCCCGCAACCAGGGCCGCGCCGTCGAGAAGGAAGGGCGGGAGGTGCTGGCCGGCGCCGCGCGCCACAGCCCCGAGCTGAAGGTGGCCATGGAGACCTGGAAGGAGATCAAGTTCGAGTTCGACACCGTCGACAAGCTCGACGTCGCCCACAAGTAGACGCGCCAGTCGGCGTGCCGCCGCCCGGGGCCGTTTTCGCCCGCGGGCGCGCCGCCGGGACGGATGAGCCGGGAGGCCGAGACACCATGAGCGAGATGCAGGACTACCAGTCGAGCCTGAGCGACCCGAAGAGCCGCAAGTTCGAGACCTTTTCCTACCTGCCGCCGATGACCCCGGAGCAGGTCCGCAAGCAGGTGGAGTACATCGTGAAGAAGGGCTGGAACCCGGCCATCGAGCACACCGAGCCGGAGAACGCCTTCGACCACTACTGGTACATGTGGAAGCTGCCGATGTTCGGCGAGACCGACGTCGACCGCATCCTGGCCGAGGCCGAGGCCTGCCACCAGGCGCACCCGAATCACCACGTGCGCCTCGTGGGCTACGACAACTTCGCCCAGTCCCAGGGCACCGCGATGGTGGTCCACCGGGGGCCGGTCGCGGCCTGAGCCGGGGCGGTGGAGGGACCGGGGCCCCCGACCGGCGCGCCGGCGGGGGCCTTTTCGTCGCAACCGGAGGAACCGCGGTGAACGAGCGCGACCCGTACCTGGTGGGCGCAGAGCCCTACTACCGCACCGTCGCCGACGAGGTCGTCCTCTACGAGGCGGCCTACGGCGCGCGCATGCCGGTGATGCTGAAGGGCCCGACCGGGGCCGGCAAGTCGCGCTTCGTGGAGTACATGGCCTGGAGGCTCGGCAAGCCCCTGGTGAGCGTCGCCTGCAACGAGGACATGACCGCCTCGGACCTGGTGGGGCGGTTCCTGCTCGACGCCTCGGGCACGCGCTGGCAGGACGGCCCGCTCACCACGGCCGCACGGATCGGCGCCATCTGCTACCTCGACGAGGTCGTCGAGGCGCGCCAGGACACCACGGTGGTGATCCACCCCCTCACCGACCACCGGCGCCAGCTCCCGCTCGACAAGAAGGGTGAGCTCGTACGCGCGCACCCCGACTTCCAGCTCGTCATCTCCTACAACCCCGGCTACCAGAGCCTGATGAAGGACCTGAAGCAGTCGACCAAGCAGCGCTTCGGGGCCATCGACTTCGGCTACCCGCCGATGGAGGTGGAAGTGGAGGTGGTGGCCCACGAGAGCGGTGTGGACGCCGCGACGGCTGAGAAGCTGGTGCAGGTCGCCCAGCGCGCCCGCAACCTGAAGGGGCACGGCCTCGACGAGGGGATCTCGACCCGGCTCCTGGTCTATGCGGGGAGCCTCATCGCCCGGGGCATCGAGGCGCGCGCGGCCTGCTCCATGACCCTGGTCCGCCCCCTCACCGACGACCCGGACCTGCGCGAGACCCTGGAGGCGGCGGTCGCGACGTTCTTCGGATGAGCGTCAGCCTCGACGAGCACCGCGAGCTCCTCGAGGGCGCCGACCCGGCGGTGCGGGACACGCTGGCGGCGAGCTTCGCGGAGGCCGCGCGCTGCATGTCGCCGCGCGCCCTGCAGGGCTACCTCGAAGGGGCGAAGGCGCTGCGCGGGCTCGGCCGCGGCGGCGACCTCGTGGTGTCCTATCTCCAGGCGATGCCGCCCGTCTGCAGGGAGGTGGGCGAGGACGTCGTCGCGGACTGCGTCGGCGCCGCGATGAAGCTCGCCTCGATGGTGAGCGGCGAGGTGGTCGGCCTCCTCTTCTCGAGCCTGCCCACGGCCGCGCGGCGGCTCGGTGACCCGGAGCTCCTGCGCGGCTACCTCGCCCTGGTGCACCAGCTCTCGGCGAAGGCGCCCCGGGGCCTGCGGCCCATGCTCTCGCGCCTGGACGAGCTGTTCTCTCGGCTGACGCTCGGGGGGTTGCGCCGCTGGGCGCTCTGGGGGGCGCAGGTGCACGGGCGGGACTACCCGGCGCTCGCCGCCTACTTCGCCCTCGAGTCCGCCGACAGCCGCGCGGTGCTGCAGCGGGAGCGGCGCGGGACGCTCTTCGTGGACACCCAGCGCGGGCTCAACTTCTACCTGCGCGCCCTCTGGGGGCGGGACTTCTACCTGCGGCCGACCTCCGGGGACCACGAGACCCGGGAGGGGACGCGGCCCTTCATCGAGGCCGGGGTGATCCACCTCCCGGATGCCTGCGACGACTTCGCGGGGCTCCCCGGCCGGGACCTGTACCGCGCGGCGGCGGCCCACGCCGCGGCGCACCTCACCTACACGCGCCGGCCCCTCGGGTCCGGGGACCTCGACCCGGTGCGCCGGCTGCTCGTCGGGCTCGTGGAGGACGCGCGGGTGGAGGCCCTCGCGATCCGCGAGCTCCCGGGGCTGAGGGCGCTCTGGGCGCCGTTCCACGCCGCGCGGGTGGAATCGCCCGGGGCGGAGCGCGACCCGGTGGTGCGCCGGCTCGAGCGCTGCGCCCGGGCGCTGCTGGACCCGGGGCAGGGACACCCGGAGCGGCGGGACGCGGGCCAGGGGGATTCGGGCCAGGGGGATTCGGGGCAGGGGGACCCTGACCCCTGGGTGCGCGAGGTGGCGGCGCGCTTCCACCGGGAGCTCGCGGGGCGTGCGACCGACCCCCGCTGGTCCGGGGAGCTCGGCGCGGCGCTCCACGAGGGGCTCGCCGCGGCGGTGGGCGCCCTCCCTGCGCTGCGGGTCCTGGAGGCCGCCGGGGCGCCCTACCGGGACGACAACCGCTACCTCTGGGCCGCGGACGAGGCGGCCTGGCCGGAGGCCGGGTACGTCCCGGGGAGTGAGCGGCAGACCCGCAGGACCGTCCGCGTCATGGAGATGGTCAACGAGGTCGACTGCGAGCTGGCCGGTGACGACGCCCAGGAGGTGTGGACGCTCACCAGCGAGTTCTTCCGCGACGGCGACCCCCCCGGGGTCAGCGTGAACCGTCTCGAGGGCCGGGAGCCGGTGAGCGAGCCGCACCCCTATCCGGAGTGGGACTACCAGGTGCAGCTGCACCGCCCCGACTGGGTGACCGTCCTGGAGAAGCGCCAGCCCCGGGGCCGCGCGGCCGACATCGACGCGATCCTGGCGCAGTACGGGCCGCTCGCGCGCCGGATCCGGCACACCATCGACGCCCTCCAGCCCCAGGGGCTGGTGCGCCTGCGCCGCCAGGAGGACGGGGAGGAGATCGACATCGACGCCGCGGTGGGGGCGATGGTGGCCCTGCGCCTGGGGCAGACGCCGGACCCGCGGGTGAGCGTGCGCTACGTGCGCAAGACCCGGGACCTCGCCGTCCTGCTGCTGCTGGACCTCTCCGAGTCCACCCGCGAGGTCCTTCCGGGCAGCGATCGGCCGGTGCTGCAGCTCGCCCGGGAGGCGACGACGCTCCTCGCCTGGGCCATCCACGGCATCGGCGACCCCTTCGCCGTGCACGGCTTCGCCTCGGACGGGCGCCACGACGTCCAGTACTACCGCTTCAAGGACTTCGAGCAGCCCTGGGACGACGCCGCGAAGGCGCGGCTCGCCGGGATGCAAGGGGGGCTTTCGACCCGGATGGGAGCGGCGCTGCGTCACGCCGCGGGCTTCCTGCGCCGCCAGCGTCAGCAGAAGAAGCTCCTGCTCCTCGTGACCGACGGCGAGCCGGCCGACATCGACGTGCGTGACCCGCAGTACCTGCGCGAGGACACCCGCAAGGCGGTGGAGGAGCTCGCCGCCCGCGGGGTGCAGACCTTCTGCCTGACGCTGGACCCCGCGGCCGACGAGTACGTGGCGCGGATCTTCGGGGCGACCCGCTTCGCCGTGGTGGACCGCGTCCAGCGCCTGCCCGAGCGCCTGCCGGCGCTCTTCGGGCAGCTGACACGCTGAATCAGGTCACCCGGGGGGCGAGCTCACCGCTCTCGTAGCGGCGGACCATCTTCTCGAGGGAGATGGGCTTGATCTTCGAGGCGTAGCCCGGGGTCCCGAAGGCCTCGTAGCGCGCCTTGCAGATCCCCTTCATGGCCTTGATGGACGCGGTGAGCCACTTGCGGGGGTCGAACTCCTTGCCGTTCTCGGCCAGGAACTTGCGGACCGCCCCGGTGGAGGCCATGCGCAGGTCGGTGTCGATGTTGACCTTGCGCACGCCGTTGCGGATCCCCTCCTGGATCTCCTCGACGGGCACCCCGTAGGTCTCGCCCATGTCGCCGCCGTAGCGGTTGATGACGGCGAGCCAGTCCTGGGGCACCGAGGAGGAGCCGTGCATCACCAGGTGGGTGTTGGGGATGCGCGCGTGGATCTCGCGGATGCGGTCGATGGCGAGGATGTCGCCGGTTGGCGGCCGGGTGAACTTGTAGGCGCCGTGGCTGGTGCCGATGGCGATCGCGAGCGCGTCCACGCCGGTCGCCTTCACGAAGCGGGCCGCTTCCTCCGGGTCGGTGAGCAGCTGGCTGTGGTCGAGGGTCCCCTCGGCCCCGATCCCGTCCTCCTCTCCCGCGACGCCGGTCTCGAGCGAGCCGAGGCAGCCGAGCTCGCCCTCCACCGAGACCCCGCAGGCGTGGGCCATCTCCACGACGCGGCGGGTGACGTCCACGTTGTACTCGTAGGAGGTCGGCGTCTTGCCGTCCTCGCCGAGCGACCCGTCCATCATCACCGAGGAGAACCCGAGCTGGATCGAGCGCTGGCACACCGCGGGCGAGGTCCCGTGGTCCTGGTGCATCACCACCGGGATGTGCGGGAACTCCTCGACCGCGGCCAGGATCAGGTGGCGAAGGAACGGCGCCCCGGCGTACTTGCGGGCGCCGGCCGAGGCCTGGACGATGACGGGGCTGTCGGTCTCGTGCGCGGCCTCCATGATGGCGCGCATCTGCTCGAGGTTGTTGACGTTGAACGCCGGGCAGCCGTAGCCGTGCTCGGCCGCGTGGTCCAGAAGCTGGCGCAGTGAAATCAGGGCCATGGCGGAACTCTCCCTCTACTTCCCGGTGGCGCGCTCTTCGAGGATGGCGACTGCGGGCAGCTTCTTGCCCTCGAGGAACTCGAGGAAGGCGCCGCCCGCGGTGGAGATGTACGACACCTTGTCGTAGATGCCGTACTTCTGGATGGCGGCGATGGTGTCGCCCCCGCCGGCGAGGGTGAAGGCCCGGGTTGCGGCGATCGCCTCGGCGATGGTGCGGGTGCCGGCGCCGAACTGATCGAATTCGAAGACGCCGACCGGCCCGTTCCAGACGACCGTGCCGGCCGCGAGGATGATGTCGGCCAGTTCCCGGGCGCTGCGCGGGCCGATGTCGAGGATCATGTCGTCGTCGGCCACCGCGCCCGCGTCCTTCACGACGGCCGGCTCGGCGGCGTCGAGGTTCTTGCCCACGACCACGTCCACCGCGACGGGGATGGTCGCGCCGCGCGCGCTCATCTTCTTCATCAGGTCCCGGGCGACGGGGACGAGGTCGTCCTCGCAGAGCGACTTGCCCACGTTCTTCCCGCTCGCCTTGAGGAACGTGTTGCCCATGCCGCCGCCGACCACCAGTTGGTCGACCTTCTCGGAGAGCGCCTCGAGCACCGTCAGCTTGGTGGAGACCTTCGAGCCGCCGACGATGGCGACCATTGGCCGGGCGGGGTGGGCGAGGGCTTGTTGGAGCGCGTCGAGCTCCCGCGTGAGCAGGATCCCGGCGCAGGCGACGGGGGCGAAGCGCGCGACGCCGTGGGTGGAGCCCTCGGCCCGGTGCGCGGTGCCGAAGGCGTCCATCACGAACACGTCGCAGAGTGCCGCGTACTTCTTCGCCGTCTCGTCGAGGTTCTTCTTCTCACCCCGGTTGAAGCGCACGTTCTCGAGGAGGACCAGCTCGCCCTCGGCCACCTCGAAGCCCCCCTCGACCCAGTCCCGGATGAGCCGCACCGGCCGGCCGAGCTTGGCGGAGAGGTCCTCGGCGACGGGGCGCAGGGAGTTCTCCTCGGAGTATTCGCCTTCCGTGGGGCGCCCCAGGTGGGAAACGACCATCACCCGAGCGCCCTGGTCCAGCGCGTGGCGGAACGTGGGCATCGAGGCGCTGATGCGGGCGTCGCTCGTCACCCTGCCGTCCTTCACCGGCACGTTCAGGTCGGCGCGCACGAGCACGCGCTTCCCCCTGAGGTCGAGGTCCGTCATCTTGATGACGTTCATCACCGGCTCCTTCGCTGGCATTCGCAGGCGAGGGCGGGGGAGGGCGGCCGGACGCCGCCCCGGACCCCGCCCGGGGGACCCTCACTTCGCCTTCATCAGGGCGAGCGTGGTGTCGAGCATGCGGTTGCAGAAGCCCCACTCGTTGTCGTACCAGGACAGGACCTTCACCAGCTTGCCGTCGATGACCTTGGTGAGGCCCGCGTCGTAGGTGGAGGAGACGGCGGTGTGGTTGAAGTCGATGGAGACGAGCGGCTCCTCGTTGTAGGCGAGGATCCCCTTCAGCTCGCCCTGCGCGGCCTCCTTCAGGATCGCGTTGACCTCGTCCTTGCTCGTCGGGCGCGCGGCCTCGAAGGTGAGGTCCACCACCGAGACGTTGATCGTCGGCACGCGCATCGCGAAGCCGTCGAGCTTGCCGTTCAGCTCGGGGAGCACGAGGCCGACCGCCGCCGCGGCGCCGGTCTTGGTGGGGATCATGGACATGGTGGCCGAGCGGGCCCGGCGCAGGTCCTTGTGGAAGACGTCGGTGAGGACCTGGTCGTTGGTGTAGGAGTGGATGGTCGTCATCAGGCCGCGCACGACGCCGATCTTCTCGTGCAGCGGGGCCACCAGGGGCGCGAGGCAGTTGGTGGTGCAGGAGGCGTTGGAGATGATCGTGTCCGAGGCCTTCAGCGTCTTGTGGTTGACGCCGTAGACGACGGTGGCGTCGATGTCCTTGCCGCCCGGCGCCGAGATGATGACCTTCTTCGCGCCGCCGGCGAGGTGCGCGCCCGCCTTCTCCTTGCTGGTGAAGAGGCCCGTGCACTCCATCACCACGTCCACTCCGAGCTCGCCCCAGGGCAGCTTCGCGGGGTCGTGCTGGGAGAGGACCCGGATGCGGTCGCCGTTGACCACCAGGGAGTCGCCGTCCACCGCGACGCTGCCCGCGAACTTGCCGTGAACGGTGTCGTAGCGCGTCAGGTGCGCGTTGATGCTGGCGTCGCCCAGATCGTTGACTGCGACGATCTGGATCTCCCCGGTCCGGCCCGCATCGTAGAGCGCGCGCAGGATGTTGCGGCCGATGCGCCCGTAGCCGTTGATTGCGACCTTGATTGCCATGTTGCTCTAGCCTCCCTCAACGCATTGATCTTTCGAATGAACGCGAAACCGCGGGCTCAGGCGGCGAGGACTTCCTCGAGTGCCTGGACCACGTTCTCCGTGGTGAATCCGAAGTGCTTGAACAGGGCCCCCGCGGGGCCCGATTCGCCGAAGCTGCGCATGCCGACGACCCGGCCTGCGGTCCCCACGTACTTGTACCACCCGTCCGCGACGAGCGCCTCGAGCGCGACCCGCGCGGCGACCGCCGCCGGCAGCACGGACTCGCGGTAGGCGGCGTCCTGGGCGTCGAACACGTCGGTCGAGGGCATGGACACGACCCGTACCCGCCGTCCCCGGTCGTTCAGCCGGCGGGCGGCGTCGACCGCGAGGGCGACCTCGGAGCCCGTGGCGATCAGGATCGCCTCCGGCCCCCCGGTGGGCTCCAGGAGCACGTAGCCGCCGCGGGCGACGGCGGCCATCTGCGCCGGGGTGCGCGGCTGGTGGGCGAGGTTCTGGCGCGACAGGACGAGGCTCGTGGGCCCGGTCCGGCGCTCGAGCGCGGCCTTCCAGGCGAGGGCGGTCTCCACCGCGTCGGCCGGGCGCCACACCGACATGTTGGGCGTCAGGCGCAGGGCCGCGACCTGCTCCACCGGCTGGTGGGTCGGGCCGTCCTCGCCGAGGCCGATCGAGTCGTGCGTGTAGACGAAGACGCAGCGCTGCTTCATCAACGCTGCCATGCGCACCGCGTTGCGCGCGTAGTCCATGAAGACGAGGAACGTGCCGCCGTAGGGGATGAACCCGCCGTGCAGGGCGGCGCCGTTCATGAGGGCCGACATCCCGAACTCGCGCACGCCGTAGTGGACGTAGTTGCCCGAGGCGTCGTCCCTGCGCACGCCCTTCGATCCCTTCCAGAGCGTCAGGTTCGAGCCGGCGAGGTCGGCCGAGCCGCCGAGGAGTTCCGGCAGCAGCGGACCGAAGCCGTCGAGCGCGTTCTGCGAGGCCTTGCGGGTCGCGATGCTCTCGGCCTTCGCGGCCACGGCGTCCACGAAGGCGCTGGCCTTCTCCTCCCAGTCCGCGGGGAGATCGCCGGCGAGGCGCCTCTCGAGCTCGGCCGCGAGCTCGGGGAAGGCGGCCCGATAGGCCACGAAGCGCTCCCGCCACTCGTCCTGCGCCGCGGCGCCCCGGACGCGGGCGCTCCAGGCGGCGTAGATCTCCTCGGGGATCACGAAGGGCGGGTGGGGCCAGCCGATGTTCTCGCGGGTCGCCGCGACCTCCTCCTCGCCGAGGGGCGAGCCGTGGCAGTCGTGGCTCCCGGCGAGGTTCGGGGAGCCGTAGCCGATGACGGTCTTGCAGCAGACGAGGGTCGGGCGGTCGCGCTCGGCGCGCGCCTCCTCGGCCGCCCGCCGGATGGAGGCGGCGTCGTGGCCGTCCACGTCCCGAATGACGTGCCAGCCGTAGGCCTCGAAGCGCGCGGGGGTGTCGTCGGTGAGCCAGCCCTCGACGTGGCCGTCGATGGAGATCCCGTTGTCGTCGTAGAAGGCGACGAGCTTGCCGAGCCCCCAGGTGCCGGCGAGGGAGCAGACCTCGTGGGAGATCCCCTCCATCATGCAGCCGTCACCGAGGAAGACGTAGGTGTAGTGGTCCACCACGGCGTGGCCGGGCCGGTTGAACTGGGCGGCCAGGACCTTCTCGGCGAGCGCCATACCGACGGCGTTGGCGAGCCCCTGGCCGAGCGGGCCGGTGGTGGTCTCCACGCCCGGGGTGTAGCCGTGCTCGGGGTGGCCGGGGGTCTTCGAGTGCAGCTGGCGGAACTGCCTGAGGTCCTCCAGGGAGAGCTCGTAGCCCGAGAGGTGCAGCAGGGAGTAGAGCAGCATCGAGCCGTGGCCGTTCGAGAGCACGAAGCGGTCGCGGTCCGGCCACGCGGGGTCGGCCGGGTTGTGCTTGAGGAAGTCGTTCCAGAGCACCTCGGCGATGTCCGCCATGCCCATCGGCGCGCCGGGGTGTCCCGACCGGGCCTTCTGGACCGCGTCCATGCTGAGGGCGCGGATGGCGTTCGCGAGGTCTCTCCGGGAGGGCATCAGGATTCTCCTCACAGCAAGAAGGCAACGCCGGCGCCGCGTGGCCCCGGTCTCGTGGTTGGAAGGATCCTGGCCCCGAGGACGTCCTGGCGGGGCCCGTGTGGGCCAATTTTCCCCCCATCGGCGCCCGAGCGGCAATAGCGGCGGCTGGGGTTATAATGCGCGGATCAGACCATCCCCCCTGCAACGTGGCGAGGACCCAACCCCATGGCGGACAGCTTCCTCTTCACCTCCGAGTCGGTCTCGGAGGGGCACCCGGACAAGGTCGCCGACCAGGTATCGGACGCCGTTCTGGATGCCTACCTGGCTCAGGACCGCCGGGCCCGCGTGGCCTGCGAGACCCTGGTCAAGACCGGCATGGTGGTGCTCGCCGGGGAGATCACGAGCAACGCCTCGGTCGACTACGACCAGCTCGTGCGCCAGGCGATCCGGGAGATCGGCTACTCTGGCTCGGACATGGGCTTCGACTGGCAGACCTGCGCGGTGCTGACCGCCATCGGCAAGCAGTCGGGCGACATCGCCATGGGCGTCGACGAGACCGGCGAGCACGAGCAGGGTGCCGGTGACCAGGGGCTGATGTTTGGCTACGCGACTCGCGAGACCGACGTCCTGATGCCGGCCCCCATCACCTACGCCCACCGGCTGGTCGCCCGCCAGGCCGAGGTGCGCAAGGCCGGGCGCCTGCCGTGGCTGCGCCCGGACGCCAAGAGCCAGGTGACCTTCCGCTACGAGAACCACCGGCCGGTGGCGATCGAGGCGGTGGTGCTCTCGACCCAACACGGGCCGGACGTGGGGATCACCACCCTGCGCGAGGCGGTGATGGAGGAGATCGTGAAGCCCGTGCTGCCGACCGAGTGGCTCACGCGGGAGACCCGCTACCACATCAATCCGACCGGGCGCTTCGTCATCGGCGGCCCGCTCGGCGACGCCGGGGTCACGGGGCGCAAGATCATCGTGGACACCTACGGCGGCATGGGCCGCCACGGCGGCGGCGCCTTCTCGGGCAAGGACCCGAGCAAGGTCGACCGCTCGGCCGCCTACGCCGCGCGCTACGTCGCGAAGAACCTGGTGGCCGCGGGGCTCGCCGAGCGCTGCGAGATCCAGGTCTCCTACGCCATCGGCGTGGCCCGCCCGACCTCCATCTCGGTGGACACCTTCGGCACGGGGCGGGTCTCCGACGCGCGGCTCGCCGAGCTCATCCAGGCGCACTTCGACCTGCGCCCGAAGGGCCTCATCACGATGCTCGACCTGCTGCACCCCATCTACCGCAGGACCGCGGCCTACGGCCATTTCGGGCGCGAGGAGTTCCCCTGGGAACGGGTGGACAAGGCCGAGGAGCTGCGCGAGGCGGCCGGCCTCTGAAGCCGCCCGGCGCCACCGGCACCGCGACCGGCACTGCCGTCGACACCGACACCGCGACCGGCACCGAATCCCGAGCGACACCGAACAGCGAGACAGAGTCCAGAACATGAGCAACCAGCCCGCCGTCCCACCGAGCCACGACCACCCCGACTACAAGGTCGCCGACATCGCCCTCGCCGAGTGGGGTCGCAAGGAGATCCGGATCGCCGAGAGCGAGATGCCGGGCCTGATGGCGCTGCGCGAGGAATACCGCGGGCAGAAGCCGCTCGCGGGCGCGCGCGTCGCGGGCTGCCTGCACATGACCATCCAGACCGCGGTCCTGATCGAGACCCTGGTGGAGCTCGGCGCCGAGGTCCGCTGGTCCTCCTGCAACATCTTCTCCACCCAGGACCACGCGGCGGCCGCCATCGCCGCGGCGGGCATCCCGGTCTTCGCCTGGAAGGGCGAGACCGAGGAGGAGTACTGGTGGTGCGTCGACCAGACCATCTTCGGGCCGGGCGGCTGGCGTCCCACCCTGCTGGTGGACGACGGCGGTGACCTCACGCTCGTGTTGCACGAGAAGTACCCGGAGCTCCTCGCCCACGTGCGCGGGCTCTCGGAGGAGACCACCACGGGCGTGCACCGGCTCTACGAGATGATGAAGCAGGGCACGCTCAAGGTGCCCGCCTTCAACGTCAACGACTCGGTCACCAAGAGCAAGTTCGACAACCTCTACGGCTGCCGCGAGTCGCTGGTCGACGGCATCAAGCGCGCCACCGACGTGATGATCGCGGGCAAGATCGCGCTCGTCGCGGGCTACGGTGACGTGGGCAAGGGCTGCTGCCAGTCCCTGCGCGGGCTGGGGGCCCAGGTGTGGGTGACCGAGATCGACCCCATCTGCGCCCTGCAGGCCGCCATGGAGGGTTACCGCGTGGTCACGATGGAAGAGGCCGCGCCGCTCGCGGACATCTTCGTCACCGCCACGGGCAACGTGCGCGTCATCGGGCTCGAACACGTGCAGGCGATGAAGAACGAGGCGATCGTCTGCAACATCGGGCACTTCGACGCCGAGATCGACGTGGCGGCGCTGCGTCAGTTCCCCTGGGAGAACATCAAGCCCCAGGTGGACCACGTGATCTTCCCCGACGGCAAGCGCGTCATCCTCCTCGCGGAGGGGCGCCTGGTGAACCTCGGCTGCGCCACCGGCCACCCGAGCTTCGTGATGTCGGCGTCGTTCACCAACCAGGTGACCGCGCAGATCGAGCTCTGGCAGAACGGGGAGCGCTACGAGCGCAAGGTCTACACGCTGCCCAAGCACCTCGACGAGAAGGTGGCGCGCCTGCACCTGCCGAAGCTCGGCGTGCACCTCACGCGCCTGAACGCGGAGCAGGCCGCCTACATCGGCGTGCCGGTGGACGGCCCCTACAAGCCCGAGTACTACCGCTACTGATGGAATCCCAACGCCGCCACCCCCGGACCTTCAGCTTCGAGTTCTTCCCCCCCAAGACGGAGGAAGGACAGGCGAAGCTGCGGGGGGTCCGCGACCGCCTGGCGCGCCTCGGGCCCCGGTTCTTCTCGGTGACTTACGGGGCCGGGGGCTCCACCCGGGACCGCACGCGGGAGACCGTGCTCGAGGTCCAGCGCGAGTCGGGGGTGGACTGCGCGCCCCACATCTCCTGCATCGGCGCGAGCCGCGAGAGCATCCGCGAGATGCTCGAGGACTACCGCGCCCAGGGGATCGCGCGCCTCGTGGCGCTGCGCGGCGACATGCCCTCGGGGATGCACGAGCCGGGCGACTTCCGCTATGCGCGCGACCTCGTCGAGTTCATCCGCGCCGAGACCGGGCGCCACTTCCACATCGAGGTGGCGGCCTACCCCGAGTTCCACCCCCAGGCGCGCAGCGCGCCGGCGGACCTCGAGGCCTTCCGGAACAAGGTGGAGGCGGGTGCCGACGGCGCGATCACCCAGTATTTCTTCAACGCCGACGCCTACCTGCGCTTCGTGGAGAGCTGCGAGGCGATGGGGCTCGCCGTGCCCATCGTCCCCGGGATCATGCCGATCACGAATTACGCCCAGCTCGCGCGCTTCTCGGACGCCAGCGGCGCGGAGATCCCGCGCTGGCTGCGCAGGCGCCTGGAGGCCCTCGGCGAGGACGCCGGGGCCATCGCCGAGCTCGGTGCCGATGTGGTGAGCGAGCTCTGCGCCCGCCTGCTCGAAGAGGGCGCGCCGGGGCTGCACTTCTACACGATGAATCGCGCCGAGCCGACGCTCGCCATCTGGGAGCGCCTGGGTCTCGGCGGGCGGGGGTAGGGCGCTGCCGGGGGTGCCGCCCCGGCCCTGCTCGACACCCTCCCGGGGCGGGACGCGCGCCCCTCCACCCTCACGGGGTCCCTGCTAGACTGTCGTGCGGATGAGCGAGGAGACGCCGAGGTCGGTCGCCGGTTCGGGGGGAGGAGAGCTCCCGACGCTGGTATTGATCGACGACGACCCGCTCATCGCCGAGTCCCTCGCCTTCGTGCTGCGGGACGAGTACGCGGTCTCCGTCGCGGCGACTCGGGCCGATGCCCGGGCGCTCCTGCAGCGCCTCCCGCAACCTCCCGCGCTGGCACTGGTGGACCTCGGGCTGCCGCCCACGCCCCACTCGCCCGAGGAGGGCTTCACGCTGGTGGGCGAGCTGCTCGCCTTCAACCCGCGCATGAAGATCCTCATCCTCTCGGGCCAGAGCGACCGCCGGAACATCCAGCACGCGCTCACCCTCGGCGCGGTCGACTTCGTTCCGAAGCCGACCGACGTCCCGCTGCTGAAGGCCCGGCTCGCGCACCAGCTGATGCTGCTTGACGCCGAGCGGGTCGAGGCCGAGCAGCCGGTGGAGACCTGCGGGCTCCTCGGCGGCAGTCCGGCCATGGCCACCCTGCGGGCCCAGGCCCGGCAGTTCGCGGACACGCCCTTCCCGGTGCTGATCGAGGGCGAGTCCGGCAGCGGCAAGGAGCTCGTCGCCCAGTGCCTGCACTCGAGCAGCCAGCGGGCCGGGGAGCCGTTCCTCACCCTGAACTGCGCGGCGATGGCCGCGGACCTGATCGAGGCGCAGCTCTTCGGCCACGCCCGCGGGGCCTTCACCGGGGCGACCTCCGCGCGCTCGGGCTTCTTCGAGGAGGCTGGCACCGGCACCCTGTTCCTCGACGAGGTCGGGGAGTTTCCCCTCGAGCTGCAGCCGAAGCTCCTGCGCGTGCTCGAGAACGGCGAGTACTACCGGGTGGGCGAGACCCGCCCGCGGCGCTCCTCGGCGCGGATCATCGCGGCGACCAACCGCGACCAGCGCGAGCAGGTGCGCACCGGGCGCTTCCGCGAGGACCTCTACCACCGGCTCGGCGTGCTCACCATCCGGGTTCCCCCCCTGCGGGAGCGGGGCGAGGACGCGCTCGAGCTCCTCGACCACTTCCGTCAGCTCTACTCCGGCAGCCTCGCGCCCTTCTCCATGGACGAGGAGGCCCGGCGGCGCCTGGCGCGCTACCCCTTCCCGGGCAACGTCCGGGAGCTGCGCAACATCGTCATCCGGCTCGCCGCCAAGCACGCGGGGGAGCGGGTGACGCGGGCGGTGCTCGACGCGGAGCTCGACCCGGACCTGGCCGCACCGCTCCCGGCGGGCGAGGAGGGGCTGGACGAGCGCGCGGAGCAGCAGATCCGGGCGACCGGGTTCCAGCTCGACGGGGTGCTCACCGAGTGGGAGCGCCGCTACGTGAACGCTGCGCTGCGGCTCGCCCAGGGCAACCTGAGCCAGGCCGCGCGTCTGCTCGGGGTGAACCGGACCACGCTCTACAGCCGGATCCAGCGCCTGAACGGAGCGGGGCCCTAGGATGTACTACGAGCACTTCGGTCTCACCGAGCCGCCCTTCCGGATCACGCCGGACACGCGGCTGTTCTTCCCGGGCGGGAGCCGGGGCGCGATCCTCGACGCCATCGTCTACGCGATCGCCAGCGGCGAAGGGATCATCAAGGTCATCGGCGAGGTCGGCAGCGGCAAGACCATGATCTGCCGCATGCTGGAGGTGAAGCTGCCGGAGTCGATCGAGGTCGTGTACCTCGCCAACCCGAGCCTCTCGCCGGAAAACATCCTGCACGCCATCGCCTTCGAGATGAAGCTGCCCCTGCCCCCGGGCGCGGGGCGGCTCGAGGTGATGCACGCCCTGCACGCCCGGCTCCTGGAGAAGCACGCCGACAACCGCCAGGTGGTGATGTTCGTCGAGGAGGCCCAGCGCATGCCGCTGGACACCCTCGAGGAGATCCGGCTCCTCTCCAACCTGGAGACCGAGCGCGAGAAGCTCCTGCAGATCGTGCTCTTCGGCCAGCCCGAGCTGGAGCGCAACCTGAGCCCGACGCACATCCGCCAGCTCAAGGAGCGCATCACCCACGGGTTCGTCCTGCCGCGCCTGGAGGCCGAGGAGATCCGGGAGTACCTGGACTTCCGCATGCGCTCGGCCGGCTACAAGGGTCCGCCGGTCTTCTCCCCCGCCGCCGTGAAGCTCATCTCGCGCGCCTCCGAGGGCCTCATCCGGCGCATCAACGTACTGGCCGACAAGGCGCTCCTCGCGGCCTACGCCGGGGGCACCCACGAGGTGACGCGGCGCGAGGCCCGCTCGGCCATCCGCGACAGCGAGTTCGGGGGGCCGCGCTGGACCTTCGACTGGCGGGTGGCGAGCCTGTTCGGGGCGGCGGCCCTCGGCGCCGGGGTGATGTGGTTCGCCCAGGGCGGCTACCGGCATGTTCCGGGGCTCGCCGGGTTCGGGGAGGGCGGTGCGCCCACGGCTGTGGCCAGCGGCCCGGTGGTGCGCGCGGCCTCCGAGGGTCCTCCGGCG
Organism: Gammaproteobacteria bacterium; assembly: GCA_017999615.1. Classification (NCBI taxonomy): domain Bacteria; kingdom Pseudomonadati; phylum Pseudomonadota; class Gammaproteobacteria; species Gammaproteobacteria bacterium. The sequence continues at coordinate 155,949 of JAGNLM010000003.1, forward strand.
GCTCCCGCGGCTCCCGCGGCTCCCGCGGCTTCCGCGGTCCCCGGGGGGACCGGCGCGGCGGTGGCCCCTGTCGTGGCCCCCGAGCCGCGGGTCGAGACGGCGGCCGCTGTCGGTACCTCCGATCCGCGGCCCCAGACGGCGGTTCCAGCCGCCGTCCCGCCGGCCGCGTCTCCCGAGCCCGTTTCCACGCCCCTGTCGCCACCCGCGCCGGAGGCCCGTCCGACCCCGACCCCGACCCCGACCCCGACCCCGGCCCCCGAGCCGCGGGTCGACGCGGTGGCCCCTGCGGCAACCTCCGAGCCTCCGGTCGAGCCGGCCCCGGCCGTCGCGCCCCCGGCTGCTGCGCCCGTGGCTGCCGCTCCTCCGCCACCGGCTCGTCCCGGGGCGGGCCGCGAATCCGCCTACGTCGCGCGCAGGCTTGCCGCCACGACCGAGTGGCTAAAGACTGCCGACGCAAGCCGATACAGCATTCAATTGATGCACATTGGCATAGACCGTGGCGCAGGGCTTGAGGCAAGCTTGCGTCATGGAGGGCTCGGCGCCGACCTGGAGCGTGTGTGGCTCTACCGCACGCGGATCGGGGGCGTCGAGCTGTTGAGCGTCCTGCTCGGGGACTTCCCGAGTCAGGACGAGGCGCGCCGGGCGCTCCAGGAACTGCCGCCGGCGCTACGCCAGGCAAAGCCGTTCGTGCGGCCGCTGCGGGAAATCCGGGGCGGGAACGCGGGAGTCAGCGGGTGACAGGGGGGGCTGCCCGGACCGGGCAGGCGAGCAGAAAAATGGCAAGAATCCACCGCATCTCGTTCTATCTGGCGGCTGGGCTTCTCCTCGGGGCCTGCGCCGTGCCGGTGTTGCCGGAGCGCGATCCCTCGCCGGGGCACCTGAAGCCCCAGGCCGCGACGCTGCCGGAGACCATCCCCGAGCCGGTGGGCCAGGTGCCCATCCTCCCCCCGCCGCGGCCCGCTCCGCGGCTCGAGACCTACACCGTGGTGGTCAACGACGTCCCGGTCCGCGACCTGCTCTTCGCCCTGGCCCGCGACGCCAAGGTCAACGTGGACATCGCCCCGGGGCTGACCGGCAACGTCACCCTGAACGCGATCGACCAGACCCTGCCCCAGATCCTGGAGCGGCTCTCCGAGCAGCTCGACCTGCGCTACACCATGCAGGGCAACCTGGTCACGGTCGGGCCAGACGCACCGTATCTCCACACCTACAAGGTGGACTACGTCAACATGGCCCGCGACACCCAGACCAGCATTCAGGTCGCGAGCCAGGTGTCGTCCACGACCCCCGGCGGGCGGGGCGGTGGGGGCAGTACGTCGGGCGGCGCCAACTCCACCACCAGCATCACCAACACCTCGGCCAACCGATTCTGGGAGACCCTCGCCCAGAACATCCTGAACATCCTGGGGGAGAAGGGCGCGGGCGGCGGCGGGGCCGGGGGCAGGGTGACCTCCACCTCGTCGGTCATCGTCAACCCGGAGACCGGCATCGTCACCGTGCGCGCCACCGCGCGCGAGCACCGCGTGATCGCCGACTACCTGAGCCAGATGATGGCGAGCGCCCACCGCCAGGTCCTCATCGAGGCGACCGTGGTCGAGGTGGAGCTCTCCGACCAGTACGAGGCCGGCGTGGACTGGACGAACCTAGCCAAGGGCTCGGGCTTCCTGGCCACGCAGACCTCGCCGAGCTCCACCACCAACCCGTTCTTCATCCTGAAATACCTCGGGCCCGACGCCGACATCTACGGCACCATCCGCCTGCTGAGCGCCTACGGCCAGGCGCGCGTCCTCTCGAGCCCGAAGCTCATGGTGCTCAACAACCAGAGCTCGGTGCTGAAGGTCGTGCGCAACGTGGTCTACTTCCAGATCGACGTGACCAACACCCTGGGCACCACCACCCAGCCCTCCCAACAGCAGTCGGAGACCAACATCTACACGGTGCCCGTCGGGCTCGTGATGAACGTGACCCCCCAGATCAGCGAGAGTGAACAGGTCATCCTGAACGTGCGCCCGAGCATCTCGAGCATCGTGCGCTACGTGCAGGACCCCAACCCGGCGCTCTACCAGACGGGGCTCATCCTGGACACGCAGATCGCGAACCTGGTCCCCGAGGTGGAGACCCGGGAGCTGGAGTCGGTCCTGCGCGTCAGCAGCGGCCAGGTTGCGGTGCTCGGCGGGCTGATGAAGGACGAGGTGAGCCGCAAGCAGAGCGGGATCCCGTTCCTGAAGGACATCCCGATCCTCGGCAACGCCTTCTCCTATCGCAGCGACGAAAACATCAAATCCGAGCTGGTCATCTTCATCCGCCCCGTCGTCGTCCGCGACGCGAGCATCGAGACCGACCTGCAGGAGCTGCGCCCCTACCTCGAGCAGACGGTCCGCCCCGATCTCGGCCTGCCGGCCACCGTGGGCGGGGAGAAGATCCATGAGTCTGTTACTGGACGCCCTTAAGAAGGCCGAGCAGTCCAAGCGCGAAAAGGTCGCCGAGGTTGCGGGCGGCCACCGGGGCCCTTCGGGCCAGCCCCAGGGGGGGACGCCCGTGCCGGGCGGTGACCTCGACCTGGAGTTGCGGCTCGAGCCCCTGCCGGAGGAGGGCCTGGCGGCGCAAGCCTCGGGCGTGGCGGCCGGAGGTTTCCGCGAGCCCGAGGCCGGTTCCGGCCGGGCCGAGCCGTCCCCGGGGTCCAGCGATGCGGCCGGGGCCAGCACCCTGCGCTTCGAGCGCGAGGGCGGGGCGGCCAGTGGGCCGCGGGTCGCCACCGGGGAGCTCGACCTGGAGGAGTTCGCGCGCAAGCTCTCCGAGGCGGGGCCCCCGACCATCGAAACCGGGGCGCTCGGCGTGTCGGAGCTGCGCGAGGGCAGTGTGACCGCCGCGCAGACGATGCCGTCCCTGAAGAACGTGCAGGCGGCCCTGAGGGAGTTCTACGGGGAGAGCACCGGTGCGGGCCCCGCGCCCCGCGCCGCCGTGCCGCCGCCCCGGACCTCGGGCGCGACCAGCGCCATCGAGACCCAGAGCTCCCAGCGCGCCGCCCGCAACGTCTTCGAGGCCAAGGAGGTCCCGGCCCGCAAGCGGCGCAAGGCCCTGGTGCCCCTCGGCGTCACCGCCGTCGCCCTGACGGGTCTCCTGGTCGGGGGGTACTACGCGACGCGCTCCTTCACCACCGTGAGGCCGTCCACCCTGGCGGTGTCCCGGCCCGCCCCGATCCCCGTGGCGTCCGTGCCGGCGCCGGCTCCGGCTCCGGCTCCGGCAGCACCCGCTCCGGCGGCGCCGGCTCCTGCTGCCGCTGCGCCCGCGCCCGTAGCGCCTGCACCGGCTCCCGCACCGACTTCCGCCGCACCCACCGTGGTGGCCCAGGCGGCGGCCCCCGAGGCCCCGCCCGTCGCGGCCGCCCCGGCACCGGCACCAGCAGCCCCCGCCACCGCACCGGCTGCGGCGGCTGCCCCGGCGCCCCGGGCGGCGCCAGCCCGCCCGGCGACCCCGGGGGTGCGGCCCTCCGACGAGGAGGCCTACCGCCTCGCGCTCGCCAGCCCGCCGCCTGCCCGGGCGCAGCCACCCGCGGCGGTGCAACCCGCTGCGGCTGCTGCCGCATCGTCCCCGGCGCCCGCGGCGTCCGCCCCGGCGGCTGCAGAGAGTGCGCCCGTGGTGCGTGCCCTGCCGTCCTCGCCGCGCCCCCGTGCCTCGTCCCCCGTGCGGGTGATGAGCCGCAGTGAGCCCGACCCGACCTACGTGCGGCTCGACCGCGCCTATCAGGCCTTCCAGTCCGGCGACTACGAGCAGGCCCGCGAGCTCTACCGCCAGGTCCTCACCCGCGACCCGCGCAACCGTGACGCCCTGCTCGGGCTCGGGGCAGTCGCCACCGCCCAGGGCGAGAGCCAGCAGGCGCAGGCGGTATACCGCCGGGTGCTGAGCCAGAACCCCGGGGACCGCGTCGCCACGGCCGCCATCAGCAACCTGGGCGCGAGCCCGGGCGCGGCGGCGCCCCAGGGCGAGGCGCGCCTGAAGCAGGCCCTGGCCCAGGACCCGGGGGCGCCTTACCTCAACTTCTCCCTCGGCAACCTCTACGCCTCCCAGCGGCGCTGGTCGGAGGCCCAGCAGGCGTATTTCAACGCCTACCGCGCGGACAGCCGCAACGCCGACTACGCCCTCAACCTCGCGGTCAGTCTCGACCGGCTGGGTAAGCCGCGCCAGGCGCTCGAGTACTACCGCCGGGCCCTGGAGACGGCCGGGCGGCAGTCGGCCTTCAGCGCCGACGCGGTACGCACCCGCATCCAGGTCCTCGAAGCTGCGGGGTCGGGCGAGGGGTCATGAGTGTGCGGCGCAAGCCCCGCCTGATCGGCGAGATCCTGGTCGAGAAGGGGGTCGTCTCCCGCGACCAGGTCGCGATCGCCCTCACCGAGCAGAAGAAGACCGGGCAGCACCTGGGCAAGCTGCTGGTGCGCCTCGGCTTCGCCTCCGAGGCGATCATCCGCGAGGTGCTGGGCGGGGAGCTCGGCCAGCAGAGCATCGACCTGGCCAAGGTGGTCGTCGACCCCGAGGCGGTCAAGCTGGTCCCGAAGGACGTCGCCCGGCGCTACCACGTGCTCTGCATCTCCTTCGACTCCGCGGCCAACCGCGCCACGGTGGCGATGGCCGACACCTTCAACGTGGTCGCGCTCGACAAGATCCGCGCCCTGCTCGGTGTGGACGTGGAGATCCTCCCGTTCCTCGCCGGCGAGGCGGAGATCGACAAGACCATCGACCAGGTGTTCGGCTACGAGCTATCGGTCGACGGCATCCTGAAGGAAATCGAGACGGGCGAGGTCGACTACCAGAGCCTCGAAGGCGAAACCGACGAGTACAGCCAGCCGGTGGTGCGGCTGGTGAACGCGCTGCTCTCCGACGCGGTCAAGCGCGGGGCCTCGGACATCCACTTCGAGCCCGAGCAGGAGTTCCTGCGCATCCGCTACCGCATCGACGGCGTGCTGCGCCAGATCCGCAGCCTGCACCGCAACTACTGGGCCTCGCTCGCGGTGCGCCTGAAGGTGATGTCGCAGATGGACATCGCCGAGATGCGCGCGCCCCAGGACGGGCGCTTCTCGCTCTCGCTCTACGGACGCCCGATCGATTTCCGCGCCTCGGCGATGCCGACCACCCACGGCGAGAACATCGTGCTGCGCATCCTCGACCGGCAGAAGGGCATCGTGCCGCTCGAGGGCCTCGGGCTCTACGAGGACCAGCTCGACCTGCTGCGGATCATGCTGGCGCGCCCCGAGGGGATCCTGCTCGTCACCGGCCCGACCGGCAGCGGCAAGACCACCACGCTGTATTCGATGTTGATGCACCTGAACGACGAGACGGTCAACATCATGACCCTCGAGGACCCGGTCGAGTACCCGGTCGCGATGATCCGCCAGACCTCGATCAACGAGGCGGTGAAGCTCGATTTCGCGAACGGCGTGCGCACCATGCTGCGCCAGGACCCGGACGTCATCCTGGTCGGCGAGATCCGCGACGAGGAGACGGCCGAGATGGCCTTCCGCGCGGCCATGACCGGCCACCAGGTGTTCTCGACCCTGCACACGAACTCCGCCGTCGGCGCCGTCTCGCGCCTGCTCGACATCGGCATCCGGCCCGAGATCATGGCCGGAAACATCATCGGCATCCTGGCCCAGCGGCTCGTGCGCAAGCTCTGCCCCAAGTGCCGCGAGCCCTACACGGCGAGCCGCGTGGAGCGCCAGCTGCTCGGCCTGCACGCGACCGAGGCCGCGCCGAAGCTCTACGGCGCCAAGGGCTGCACGGCCTGCGACTTCCAGGGCTACAAGGGCCGCCTCGCGCTGATGGAGGTGCTGCGGGTGGACGCCGAGCTCGACGCCCAGATCGCGAGCGGCGCCAACACCCGCGAGCTGGCGAGGGCGGCGCAGGCCAAGGGCTTCCGCACGCTCGCCGACGACGGCGTGCGCCGGGTGCTGGAGGGGGTCACCTCGCTCGACGAGGTCTCCCGCGTGATCGACCTCACGGACCGGCTCGCCGGCTGACGCGCCGTGGCGCAGTTCCAGTACAAGGCCATGGACCCCCGGGGCAAGCTCGTGACCGGGACCATGGAGGCGGCAAACGCCGCCGACCTCGAGCTGCGGCTCGGGCGCATGGCGCTCGACCTCATCCGCTCGAAGGAGGTGCAGCGCTCGATCCCGCGCTTCGGCACCCGCGCCATCAAGCGCCGCGACCTGATCACCTTCTGCCTGCACATGGAGCAGCTCACCTCCGCGGGCGTGCCCATCATCGAGGGGCTCGCGGACCTGCGCGACAGCATGGACCACCCGCGCTTTCGCGAGGTCATCACCGCGGTGATCGAATCGATCCAGGGCGGCGCGACGCTCTCGGATGCGATGGGGGCGTTCCCGCGGGTCTTCCCGGGGGTCATGCTGAGCCTCATCCGCGCCGGCGAGCAGACCGGGCGCCTCTCGGACGTGTTCAAGAACCTGACCGAGAACCTGAAGTGGCAGGACGAGCAGATGGCGATGACCCGCAAGCTGCTCACCTATCCCGCCATCGTCGGGGTGGTGGTCCTCGGCGTCATCTTCTTCCTGATGATCTACCTGGTGCCCCAGCTCCTGTCCTTCGTCACCGCGATGGGCAAGGAGATCCCGCTGCACACGAAGGCGCTCATCGCCGTCTCGAACGCCGTCGCCAAGTACTGGTACCTCTTGATTCTCGTCCCCGTGGCGCTCGTCGCCCTCGCGAGCTATCTCGCGCGGGTCAACCCGGGCGTGCGCGCGACGATCGACGACTGGAAGCTGCGCTTCTGGGTGATCGGGCCGATCCTGAAGAAGAGCCTGCTCGCCCGCTTCTCGAACTACTTCGCGCTGATGTACGGGGCCGGCATCCCGGTGCTCGACTCGCTCAAGGTGAGCGAGTCCATCGTGGGCAACCGGGCGCTCGCCAACGCCATCGAGCGCGCGGGGCGCCAGATCGGCGACGGGGCAAGCCTCTCCGGCGGCTTCGAGTCCGCCGGGGTGTTCCCGCCGCTCGTGCTGCGCATGCTGCGGGTGGGCGAGAGCACCGGGGCGCTCGAGGACGCGATGCGTCAGGTCAGCTACTTTTATAGCCGCGACGTGCGGGAGTCCGTCGACCGCCTGCAGTCGCTCATCGAGCCCACGATGACGCTGTTCCTGGGGGCGATACTCGCCTGGGTGATGTTCTCCGTGCTGGGTCCCATCTATGACCTCATCACTCAGATCAAGATTTAGCCGCGCGCCGCGGCGCTGCTTCTACCTCTCGGGCAGCCGCCTGACCGTCTACCAGTGGCGCCGGGGCACGCTGACCGACGCGCCGCTGTTCCAGCGCAGCGACGAGGGGCTAGCGGACTTCTCGACCTACCTGGACGACCAGGGGAACGTGCCCTCGTACATGCTCCTCGACCTCGTCGAGGAGGAGTACCGGCGGGACGCCATTCCCCACGTCTTCGGCGGCGACCGGCGCACCGTCATCAAGTACCGGGTGGAGCGCGCCTTCCGGGAGACGCCCTACTGGCACGGGCACATCCAGGGGCGCGAGCCCGAGGGCCGGCGCGACGACCGCCTGCTCATCAGCGCGGTGACGAACCCCGGGCTGGTCAAGCCCTGGGTCGAGCGCATCCAGGAGCACAAGGTGCCGCTCGCCGGCATCTACTCGCTGCCGCTGGTGAGCGCCGCGGTGCTCCCGGTGATGGAGGCCACCCGCGGCGAGGTCCTGCTGGTGAGCCTGCAGAGCACGGGCAACTTGCGCCAGTCCTTCTTCGTCGACCGGGACCTGAAGCTCTCGCGCCTCGCCCACATGCCGCTGCTCGCCCCCGAAGGGGTGGTGGAAACCACCCTCGACGAGGTGGAGAAGCTGCGCCGCTACCTGAACAGCCTGCGCCTGCTGCGCCGGGACGCGGCGCTGCAGGTCTGCGTGCTGGCTCACGGCCCGGTGATGGAAGAGCTGCGCCGCCAGGCGGCCAGCAGCCCCACCACTGCGTATCACCTGGGGGACCTGGCGGACCTCGCGGACCGGATCGGGATGAGCCCGGCCTTCGTCACGCCCTACGCCGACGCGGTGTTCGCGCACCTGCTGCTCTCGGCGCCGCCCGCGAACCACTACGCCCTGCCCGCCGAGACGCGCTACCACACGCTCTACCGGGCGCGCAACGCGCTGCGGGCCGGCAGTGTGGCGCTGCTCGTGGGGGGGCTCGTCGGCGGTGGGTTCGGCGTCACCGAGGGTCTGGTCCTGGAGCGCCGCGCGCTCGCCGCGGGGCAGCAGGCCGACTACTACCGGGTGCGCTACGAGGAGGCGCGGGGCGGGCTGCCGCCCTCGCCGGTGGAGGCGGCCGACCTGAAGGCGGCCGTGGAGACGGCCGGCGCCCTGGACCGGGTCCGGGCCCTGCCCCTGCCCCTGCTCTCGGCCTTGAGCCAGTCGCTCGACGCCAACCCCGACCTGCAGGTGGAGAACCTCGAGTGGCGGGTCGACCCCAGTCCCGAGGCCGCGATGGGCTCCGGAACCGGGGGCCGCGCGTCGCCACCGCCCGGGCGGGGCGGGGCGGCCGGCGTGGGGCCCACCGAGGGCCTCTACCACCTGGTCCTGGTCAACGGCCGGGTGACCGTGCCCGAGGGTGACTTCCGCAGGGCGCTCGAGACCGTGCGCGCCTTCGCCGAGTCGCTGCGCACGCAGCCCGGGGTGCGCGACGTGAAGATCCTGACCCAGCCCCTCAACGTGAGCTCCACCGAGAGCCTGCGCGGCGACCTGCAGTCCCGGCAGGGCAGCGGAAAGCAGGACTTCTCGGTGCGGGTGGTGTTCCGGAAAGACGATGCGGCTGCCTGACGTCGACTGGTCGGTCCTGCGGGGGTCGCTCATCCTGGCGGTGTTCGCGCTCGCCGCGAGCGCGGCCCTGGTGGGGGGCGGCCAGTGGTTCCACAAGGAGACGCAGGCCCGCTTCGACAAGGAGCAGCGGCGCTTCCAGACGAACAGCCGGCGCTACCTCGCGGTCGACGAGGAGGAGCGCCTGATCGCCACGCACCTCCCCAGCTACCGCAAGCTGGAGCAGTCCGGGGTCGTCGGCGAGGAACAGCGGCTCGCCTGGATCGAGACCCTGCGCGAAGTGAGCGCCTCCGTGCGCCTGCCTTCCATGCGCTACGAGATCCTGCCCCAGAAGGAGTACCTGCCGCCGGTCGCCGTTTCCACGGGGAGCCTGCGTGTGTACGCGAGCCCCATGCGGGTGCAGCTCGGGCTCCTGCACGAGGACGACCTGTTCCGGTTCCTGGACACCCTCGCCCAGCGCGCCCTCGGGAAGTTCAGCGTCGAGCGCTGCACGCTACGCCGCGCCGGGCCTGCGCTCCAGACCGACCCCGCCAAACCCAACCTGGAGGCCGAGTGCGAGCTGCTCTGGCTCACCATCCGGCAGCCCGGCGAGGCCAAGGCGGGGTGATGACGGGCGATGCGGCGGAGCGGTGAACCGGCGATGCGGCGATGCGGCAGTGCGGCGATGCGGCAGTGCGGCGATCTGGGAAGGCCGCCCGGCGTCCCCGGAGCTGAAGAAGGCGAGGTGCGCACCATGCCACGATACGAGAGAGGTCCGAGCCCCGTGACGTCGCCCCTGCGCCGTTCCTTCGCCCTGGCGGTGGCCCTGGCTGCGCTGGGCGCACTGGGAGCGATCCCCGTGCAGGAGGCCGCGGCGCAGGCCCAGGCTTCGGCTCAGGGGCAGCCTCCGGCCCTGGCCACCGCGCTGCCCGGCAGGCTCTTTCTCACCCCCGCCGAGCGCGCGCACCTGGACGAGCTGCGGCGTGTCCGGCCCCAACAGGCGCGTCCGGCCCAGGTGGAGGAGGGGCGGGCCGGGACCACCCAGACCAGCATCGACATTCCGCCGCCGCCCCCGCCCGAGCCCTTCACGATGAACGGCCTGGTGGTCCGGTCGCGGGGTCCCAACACGGTCTGGGTCGATGGCCAGCCGGTCCTCAGCACCCAGGACACCGACAAGGGCGTGCGCATCGACACCCGCCGCACCAGTGCATCGGGCACCCCCGTGACCGTCCTCGAGAGCGGCCGCGCCGTGCGCCTGAAGCCCGGCCAGACCTACGTCCCGGACACCAATCGCCTCACCGAGCGCTACGAGGCGCCGCCCGCGCCAGAGCCCGGGCGCTGACACCCGGCCGGCTGGCTGAACGCGACGAACCCGACCACCGGCCGCTCGGGCCGGAATGTGGCCACGCGCCTATGCCACTGTCAGCCCGAAGCCATTCCCGTCATCGTTCTTGCGCTCGGGGAGTGAGGCCCTGCCAGTCTGACCGCTGTGGTCGGTGAGACGGGCGACCTACAAGAGCGGCACGGCGAGGAAGGGGACAACTGTCGGTAGGTTGCCAGGGTCGAGCAGGTTGCCGCTGGTGTCGCAGCCCCTGATTTTCCCGGTGAGGAGATCGCCGTCGTCAAGTGCTCGGTCCACCCCTTTCGCAATATCCAGGGGTACGCCGGCGACCTCGATGATGTTATTCACGACCCGAGGATAGGTGGCCGCTGCGCTGAAGTGAGAGTCATCGAGTGCGATCAGGCGAATCGTCGCTTGAGAATCGCCATAGTTCTTGACCATCGGTGAACTGCGCTCTCGAGTCAACCCGGCGAAATGGAGGTGCAGTGGCGCACAGTAGACCTCCACGTCAGGGCGGAGCGCGTCACTGTTGTTGACCTCGATCTTTCCATTACCAGACCCTGCTCCGGTACTTGCCTTCGGAGCCCGCACCGAGCTGTTAGAACATTCGTCGGTCACCGCAATGTCGGCGATATCCTTGAACGCCTCTGGAATATCGCCCGGCAGGTAGTGGTAGCGATCCCTGAACTGAGCAGCGGCCGAGGAGAGATCCCTGAGCGTCTGGGCCAAGTCCTTCGTGTAGCCATCGCGCACAGCTGACGTACCCTGCAGGATCATTCCGAGGATGAGAGCGATAATGACGAGGACTACTACGACTTCAAAGAGGGTGAAGCCGGTGATTCTTCTTGGGTTCTCCTTGGGTATACCCGAACATAGGTCGCGCGTAAGGCGGGTGCCGCTCAACGCAAGCCTCACCTCCAAAAGGGAGAACAGTTGATTCCCATGGCTCAAACCGTGGTTGTGCATAACTATGGGCAAACGCCTGGTACTCGAAAGAGCAGGCTCGCTTCCGAGCGTGTGCGCATAAAGTTGTCAGCAGTTGTCGCGAGGTTTCCGTCAGGGCCGCGAGATGTGAGAGTGTATTTGGGAGTCTCAAATGGTGCGGTGTGGGACACGGTGGTTGTCCCGTCTATATAAATCTGAATGGCGTTTCCCCAAGGGTCATTGACGCCCGTACTGGTCGGCACCTCACAGTTGGTGAGGACTTGGGCGAGCACGGTCGCTTCCGCATCATCGAACCGCTGTTGCATTTCCGCTTGAACGGAAGGCAAGGCGCCCGAGAGAATCAGAGGCCCCAAGAGCTGAGCGTTCGTGAAACCGCTGACCACATCATCGAAGGGTCCACTGCCACCGACCTTTTCGGAGTAATCACGCTGGACGTACGTGGGATCCACATCGGTGTTCTCCCTCTCATCGGGTGATGAGCCAGCGTCGGGCAAGGAATTCTGGACGCCCTTCACCGTATACGCACCCAGTCCGTTCTTGCCGTGGGATACGACCACCACGACGAGTTGGTTGGCGATTGGGGTGACGGCGGTAGCGTCCGGTTTTAGCACGAGGCTACCGGTGCTTGCCGGTCGCACCGCTGGCTGGGATGGAGTCCCGCGTGTCGTCCAGGAATTCAGGGGGTCGGTACCACTATTATCAGAGACGTGATACGTGAAGTAATTACCCCACCCGTCCAGCGCATCGTCTCTGCTGAGACCGAGGTCTCTGTACGGGAGTATCCCGACGTACGCCGCACAGTTGGTAGTGGGGTCGTTCGCAGTGGTGCGGTTGTCTTCCCCACTGCCGTCAGGCAAGTGGGACTCGTCAAACGGAGGGCCAAAGTCTCGGTCGGGGCAAGGAAGGTACATGTGCCGCCCCAGGTGATCGATGAGGGCATTCTTGATGGTTTCGATCTTTGCCCTTGTCTTGGCGTAGCCGCCAGTCGTCATCTGTGCGTTGAATGCAGCAAGTCCCAGGGTGAGCATCGTGCCGATAATCACCAGTACGACGGCGAGTTCGACCAGGGTGAAGCCGGATTCAGTTCTCTTCATGGCAGAGCCAAGTACCGTGCGGCAGTGAGCGCACCATAGGGTATCGGCCAAGGGCGAGGTCCTCTTAGGCCGAACACCGGAGTGTGGAGGGATAGGATATCACCGCCAGCAGGGGACGACCGGGGGACGGGCTCAGGGAGAGGGAGAGTCTGGAAAGCCCTGATGCGGACGAGGAGCGCAGGGTAAGGAAGGCTCCCAGAGGGTAGGCGGGGCCCCCGTTGGCGCCGTCCTCTAAAGCAGGTACGCGTGGGGCAGAGCAGGCCTGGCGACGGGCGGAAGGCAGCGCCCCAGCCAGTGCTCAAAGACAGCGTCCTTGCCGCCTACTGCCTCCGGCGGCCGCGTGCGAGATGGAGGCTGGCCAACGCAGATGCGAGGAAAAGCAAACTGGCAGGCAACGGCACTTCGGCGATGCGGACGTTGTCCATCGTGAAGCCTTCGAGGACGGCCTCCGTCTTCGCATCGGCGAGGCCAAAGGTGACCCGACTGAAAGGCGTCGAATCGACAAAGCCGAGGAAGCCATCCCCGGTAAAGCCGGGTATCTGGTCGAGACGGATTACCGAGGTGCCCACTTGTATGGTCAGGACGTCTTGCTCCGACGTCCCGGACCAGTCGGCAGCGAAGGCGACTACCGGCGCAGTCGTCTTGAAGTCGACGTAGAGTTGTTTAGGGCCACAACCGGTGGCTGGGAGCGATGAATCGCAGACTCTACCCTGGAACACGAGGCCGCTGTCACCGGCCTTGAGGATCCGGACGGCTTCCTGGTCATTGCTGTCCAACCAGATGCTCAGAATGCCTTTGGGCTGGATCACCGTGGTATTGGGAGAGAGGGAGCCCGCGGGCGCCTGGTCAAACGTCTCGAGCTCAACCGCCAGTCCGCCTACTGCTATTTCCCACTGGCTGGCGGCGGTGTACGCGGTGAGTGCCAAAGCGGAAGGGGCGAGCAGCGTCGCCGCTAAAGCCAGAAGGGCAGAGCGCCCCTTCTTGAGATACATGACAGTCCCTCCCCCGGCGCGACCCTGCGGACTGGGGACAGGGCGCGCCGCCGTTTTTGTTACCCGCAGAACTCAGGGCTGTATTTCATGCCCGGGCGGGCGGAGGACCGCCGCACGCGCACCGTCCCCCAGGGAGGTCCGCGTCGACCCAGGCTTTGTCCCCTCCACAGGCAAGAGCGGGACCAGATCCAAATGACCCAGGTAGTTCAGGCCATTATGCCGGGGTCATGAGGTCGGACGCGAGGGCGTTGTAAAGGTCCACGACAGCCGCGGCGGGGTCTGCCATCTTGCCTGAAGTCTCTGGAATCCTCGCAACCATCTGTTGTTCATATGAACTCTCTGTGGGCGGTGTGGCCGGGGCTGAGAGACCCCCGTGTCAAAACCGCCGACACGCCTGGGTGTCAAGCGACCCCAGTGGCCCGCGGAAAGGGCTTGCGGCCCCCGGCGGGGAGGACTCTACTTTTGGAACCCTTTCTGCGGAGCGCATTCCCGTGAGACAGCCAGCCAGCCCGACCCTACCCCTCGCCCTCTGCCTCCTGCTCTGCGCGAGCCCGGCGGGGGCCGATGACGTCACCGACCCGATCGACTCGGCCCGGAGCGCGTACAGCCAGGGGGAGTTGCGTCAGGCGGTGCAGGGTCTCCAGGACGCCATCGTGCGCATCCAGGAGAAACTCCAGGGGAACTACGGCGCGCTGATGCCCGAGCCGCTGGCGGGCTGGAGGGCCGAGGCAGCCGAGTCCCAGACCCTCGGCATGGCGATGCTGGGGGGCGGCACCCAGGTGTCGCGCCGCTACCTCAAGGAGGACACGGGGGAGTCGGTGAACGTGCAGATCATGGCTGACTCTCCGTTCCTGCCCATGATGGCGATGGTGCTCTCGAACCCCATGATGATTCAGTCCGACCCGAGCACCAAGCTGTACCGCCAGGGGGCGTACCGCGGGACCATCAAGCACGAGGCCGGCAGCGACCAGTGGGAGATCAGTCTGCTGGTCGCGAATCGGATCCTCGTGCAGGTCGAAGGCCAGGGCCTGAAGGGCCCAGAGCCGGTCGAGAGCTACCTGAAGGCGATCGACCTGCAGGCCGTGGAGAAGGCCTTCGCCTCGTAACCCGAGCGGACCCGGAACCACGGCACACCGAGCCGCACACCGACGGGGAGCCACGAAACGCCATGGAACACCTGCGCGTCCCATCGAAGGTCCGGATCATGACCGCCGTTCTTCACGCCGTTTTCGCCGTCCTGTTCCTCGGGCTGGCGCCGCAGGCGCTCGAAGCGGAGGAGCTCCCGAGCTTCCGCCGCGGCCTGTGGGAGTTCCAGCGCACCATGGACATGGGCGGCGGCGAGAAGACCCTCTCCTCCCGCCGCTGCACCGAGCCGGGGGAGGACATGCGGCGGCAGAACGGGACGTTCGCGAAGGCCGGCTGCAAGGTTTCGCCGGTCGATCGCAGGGGCAGCGTCTATAGCTTCGTCGCCGACTGCAGGGGGGCCGGTATGGGCAACGTGGTCTCCCAGAGCGTGATTACGGTGGAGAGCGACACCGCCTACACGGTCGAGGTCGAGGCCTCGGGGGACGTGGGCCCTGGCGGCGGGAAGCGCAAGGAGACGCTCAAGGCGCGGCGCGTCGGCGATTGCCCCTGACGGTGAGCCGGGGGACCTGCGCCGTCGCGAATCTCCCGGGATTGCGTCGAAGTCTTCCCACGGACCGCCCGTTCCTGCGGGCGTAGCGTTCGTTTCAGGGGCTGCCACCGACCGCGGGGACTGCGACTCCGGCGGTGAGTGACCGGTCACGCACGAGCTGACGGCTCAGGTACGAACTGACGGCTCAGGCACGAGCTGAGCGCTCGCGGCGAGCCCCCCTCACCGACGGATGGGGTGCCCATGGACGGGACGAGGCGCCGAAGGCGGGACGCCGGCGCGGCCTTGCTGCTGGTCGTGGCGGCGTGCGTCGTGATAGCCACGGCGATGCTGGCCGGAAGGCTCTCGGCCGGCGGGATCCGCCAGCTCCTGGACCGCCGGACGGCGGCCGCACTCGCCGAGGCCCGGGCGGCCCTCATCGGCTACGCGGCCTCCGACCCGAACCGTCCCGGCGAACTGCCCTGTCCGGACTTCGACGGCGACGGCCGGGTCACGGTGGCCCAGGACTACCGGGGCACGCGCTGCCGCACCCTCACGGGCTGGCTGCCCGCCTACACCCTGCGCCTGGAGGACCTTCGCGACGGTGCGGGCGAGCGGCTCTGGTACGCGGTGACCGAAGAGTACCGTGCCGGCGCCTCGGCGGCCCTCAGCAGTGAGACGCCGGGGCGGCTCACGCTCGATGGGCGCGACGACGTGGTCGCGGTCCTCTTCGCGCCCGGGGAGGCACTCGAGGGGCAGGCGAGGGGGAGCGGAGCGACCGCCGACCTCGCCATCGGCGACCACCTGGAGGGCGGGAGCGCGGCACCAGGGGCCCGGGACTTCGTGACGGGCGGGGCGGGGGACGTCCTTGCCGGCGGGGTGGCGACGAACGACCGGGCGCTCGCCATCACCCGGGCCGACCTCATGGCCGTGGTGGAGCAGCGGGTCCTCTCCGAGGTGGTCCTGGCGCTCGGGGAGTACGCCCGCTGGACGGACCGCGGAGACGGGGGCGCCTTCCCCTGGCCGCTCGTCCTCGGCACGGACCCGGGGACGGAGGGGGTCCCCGGGCGCCTGTCGCGCCAGGGGCGGCTTCCCTTCCACGCCCCCGGGGCCTGGTTCGCGACCGACTTCGTGGTCGACGCCTGGGAGATCTCCGGCGGGACGGTGCGCCTGGGGCGGGGCGGGGCCGGCACCCTCGACACCGGGGTGCTCGAGCGCGGTGGCGGGCAGCGCGTAACCTCCGACGCCGACGCCGACGCCGACGCCGACGCCGACGCCGACGCCGGGGCCGGGGCCGATGCCGGGCGCTGCGCCTGGTCGAACCTGCAGACCGTGGCCTGCCATGGCGAGGCCGTCGAGACCTGCGCCGGGCCGGGGGCGGCCTGCGTCCTGCCGCCCGGCGTCGCACGCCGGGTGTGGCAGTTCGACCTCGTCTTCACCGGAGCGGCCACAGTCCGCCCGCCGACGGCGGCTGGCCACGCCACCCGCGACGTGTCGGTCGTCTCCGGCGTGGTCGCGGCCGGGGAGGGACCCCTCGTGCGGGTGACCGACTACGACGCCGCGGGCGGAGAGTTGGGCTCGGGGGAGTTGTGGGCGGACACGGGAGGCTGCGTCGGGACCGTCCGGGTCTCCGGCATCCGGCTCTACCCGGCCCTGCCGGAGTGGTACGCGAAGAACGGCTGGGACCGCCAGGTCTTCCTGGCGCTGGCCGCCGGAGCCGCCCCGCGTGCGGCGCCCGGAGCAGCGGCCGAAGCAGCGCCCGGAGCGGGACCGGCGCCCGGAGAGGCACCGGCGCCGCGTGCCGCGGCCGGACGCCGGTGCCGGGCTGGCGTCGACTGCCTCACCCTGCGGGACCGGGCCGGGCAGCCGCTCCGGGACGACGTGCCCGCGCTCCTGCTGGCTGCCGGCCCACCTCTTCCTGGCCAGGAGCGCGACCCCGGGGCCAGCGGTGCGGCTGGCTGCACCCCGGGCGGCCTCTGCGCCTACCTGGAGGAGGACAACGCCAACGGGGACGACGCCTTCACCGTGGCGGCGCCGGGACCCCGTTTCAACGACCGGACCCGGCCCCTGGAAGGCGCGCCGTGACGCAGGGCCAGCACCTCCGGGAAGAAGGCTTCTCACTCATCGAGATGGCCGTCGTCGTGGTGATCATGAGCCTCCTCCTCGGGGGGCTCCTGGGACCGCTTGCGGCCCAGCAGGACGCCCAGAAGACTGCGGAGACCCGGCGTCTGCTCGAGGAGGTGCGGGAGGGCCTGCTCGGGTTCGCGGCGGTGCAAGGACGTCTGCCGTGCCCGGACCGCCTGGCGGACGGCGACGGTCTGGAGGACCCGCGGGAGGACGGCGCCGACCCGCCCGAGGACGGTTGCGGGGGAGGGGAGTACGGGGGGTGGGTGCCCTGGGTGACCCTCGGCGTCAGCCCGCGCGACGCCTGGGGCCGGCGGCTGCGCTACCGGGTGACGCGCGAGCTCACCCGCCGCGTGGGCGACCCGTCGGCGGCCGCCTGTGTGGCGGCCCCCCCTGGGGGAGCCGGCTCCGCTACCGCCTCCGCTTCCTCTTCTGTTGCGGCCTCTCACAACCCCTGTACGCTGGAGCTGGGCGACCCCGGTGACATCACGGTCCAGGGGCGGGACCTCGCGACCCGCGCCGAGCGCCTGGTGGCCCGGGAGCTGGCCGCCGTGGTCCTGTCGCTGGGACCCAATGGCCTCGGAGGGGTCGACGTTGCCGGCGCGCCTCTGCCCCCGCCCGCCGCAGGCGCGGAGGACGAGCTCCGCAACCTGGACCTCGACGCCACCTTCGTCGCCCGGGACCGCTCACCCACCGCCTCGGGATGCCGGGACAGCACTGCCGCGGCACCGCCCTGCGAGTTCGACGACCTGCTGCTCTGGGTGTCGCCCCACATCCTCTACAACCGCCTGGTGAGCGCCGGGCGGTTGCCTTGACCTTGCTCCTCGTCTGAAGGCCACTTGCCGAAGTCCCGTTTTGGGACTACCCTTCGGTCCATGCGAGTGATTGCCGTGTCTGCCCTTCGGGCCTTCTGGGAGCGTTATCCCGATGCCGAGCAGCCGCTGAGGGCTTGGTATGAGGAAGCCACGATTGCGACCTGGACCCAGCCCGCGGACATCAAGGCGCAGTACCGCAGCGCCGGCGTGCTGAAGAACCGTCGCGTGGTCTTCAACATCAAAGGCAATCACTACCGGCTGGTTGTGGCTGTTGCGTACAAATTGCAGATCGTCTACGTGAAGTTTATCGGCACTCACAAGGAGTACGACGCAGTGGACGCAGAAACCGTTGAAATGGCCTGACCGGCCACGGAGGAAAACATGGACATTCGCCCTATCCACACCGAGGCAGACTACAAGGCCACTCTCAAAGAGATTTCGGCGTTAATGGATTCCGACCCTGATCTGGGTACGCCGGAGGGTGATCGTCTGGACATCCTGGCCACGCTGGTGCAGGCCTACGAGGCCAAGCATGCCCCTGTGACTGCGCCTGACCCGGTGGAAGCCATCAAATTCCGGATGGACCAAAGCGGTCTGTCCATCAAGGATCTTGAGCCTATCATTGGCAAAAGCAACCGCGTCTACGAAGTCCTGAACCGCAAGCGTCCGCTGACGCTGGCTATGATCCGCAGACTGCATCAGAGCCTGGGCATCCCGGCCGATGTGCTGATTGCGGAGACTGTTACCGGGTAATCAGCCTGTCGCTCACCCCCCGCTCAGCTCGAAACACACCGCGCCCGGCTCGTTGCGGCTGAGCGTGAGGCGATAGCCGAGGCCCTCGGCCTGGCGGGCGGCCTGGAAGAGGCCGATGCCGAGGCCGGTCTTCGAGTCGACCGGCTCCCGGAAGAGCGAAGCGGCGATGGCCGGGGGCACGGGCGTGCCGGTGTCGCACACGGTGAGGCGCAGCTTCTCGCCGTCGTCCACGAGTGTCACCTGCACCCCGATGCGGGGCTGGGCCTGGCGCTTGACCCGGGCGTTCTCGATCAGGTTCTCGGTGACGCTGTCGAGGAAGTCGACCGACAGGTCCCGGTCGACCGCGACGTTCCCCGTGAAGCCAATACCGTCGGCGGCGTGCCGGTCGGCCAGCTCGCGCCACCAGGCCCGCAGGCTGCCGAGCTCGACCCCGCTCGAGGTGTCCCCCGGGGACTTGAGCTTGTCGAGGGCCAGCTGCAGGCGATGGGTCAGGTGCGGCAACTGCCGGCGCACCAGGGCGTGCGCCTCCTCGGCGCGCCGCGGGTCGGTCTCCTGGAGCACCGTGCCCATCGTGTAGAGCGACTGCAGGAGGTTCTTGATGTCGTGGGTGACGCGGGCGCCGGTCTCGTGGATCGCCTGCAGGTGGGCCTGGCGGGCGAGCGTGCGCTGGGCGCGCTTGGCGGCGTAGAAGAAACCGATGACCTGGCTGAGGAGCTTCGCGTGCAGGAGGAGTGCGGTGCCCGGGGAGCGCCGGGTGTAGAGCGTCACGCTCAGCTCCTCGCCCGGGATGGGGTTGGCGTAGCGCGTCTCGCGCCCCGCACGGCCCTCCCCGGCCGGGCTCGTCCACGCGCAGCCCTCGACCCAGGGGAGGTTCGCGAGCTGGCTCATCGCCGCCTCGAGGAAGGGCTCGGGCTCCGTGTGCTGGCGGGCGGCGCGCGCGAGGCCGGCGAGCCACTGCTCGAAGGGCGACCCCACGTTCAGCAGGTAGCGGGTCCAGAGCTGCCCGAGGCCGCTGAACCCCGGACCCGGGGTCAAAAGCCAGCTCATGGCGAAGAGGAAGGCAGCGATGCCGACGAGGGTCTGCAGCACCGCGACGGGGTACGACTCGCCCGTCCGGTACATGACCAGGAGCGCGCCGAGGGCGAGCACCGCGGTCAACGTGGCGGCGGTCAGGGCGTGGAAGAGGTCGACCGGCTGCTCGGCGGGGCGCTTCGGGACCGGGATCATCAGGAGCAGCACGGGCGTGAGCAGGAGCCCCACGTAGAACAGGCGCTCCACGTCCCCGGGCAGGGGCACCGAGAAGGCCTGGCTCGTCGTGCCGATGACGAGCTCGCCCACCAGCACGAAGAGCGTCACGCCGTAGGCGAGCCGCTCGCGCCGGTCGACGAAGACCCGCCCGCCGATGAGCCCGATCAGCACCAGGAGCCACAGGAAGACGAGCCAGCCGCTCATCCAGGCGACGAACGCGAAGGCGAAGACGATGAAGGCTGCCGCGGTCTTCGGGTCGAGCCGCTCGTCGCTCCTCCAGATCGGCTGCCAGAGCAGGAACAGCCCCAGGTGCGCCAGCATCAGGGAGCGAGAGACCGCGCTGCCGAAGCCGCCCCAGATGGCCCCGTGCAGCGGCGGCAGCATGGCGGCGAGGAGCCAGTGCTCGTCGAGCCGTGCGAGTCGTACGAAGGTCATTTCGATCAATGGCCTCGGGACAGTGACACCAGAAGTCAGCGACTTCGGGGGGCGGTGCTATAGTAGCCCGAGCACCACCAGAAGCGCCCCTCGCACGCGAGGCAAGCCCCCCGTGACCGCCGCCCGACAGGTCCGCGCCATCGCCGGCCTGACCCTCCTGGAAGCCCTGCGCGGCCGCCTGCTCTGGCTCGTGGTCCTGATCCTGCTGGCCGGCCTCGGGCTGGCCGAGCTCCTCGGCTCCCTCGCCATCACCGAGACGCGCCAGACCCAGGCCGCGCTCCTGGGGGCGGTGCTGCGACTTGCGGCGGTGCTGGTGACGAGCCTCTTCGTCATCACGAGCGTGGTGCGCGAGCAGAACGACAAGGTGCTCGAGCTCTACCTCTCGCTGCCCCTCCCGCGGGCGGCGTACCACCTCGGCAAGCTCGCGGGCTTCGCCGCCTGCGCGGGGGTGGCGGCGGCGCTCCTCGGCGCGCTGCTCCTGCTCTACGCCCCCCCGCAGCAGGTGCTGCTGTGGACCCTCTCGCTCTTCGCCGAGCTGCTCGTCGTGGTCGCGGCGAGCCTGCTCGCGTTGTACACGTTCAGCCAGGTGACGGTGGCGCTCTCGGTGGTGCTCGCCTTCTATTTCCTCGCGCGCGGCATCGGCGCGATCCAGCTGATGAGCCAGGGGCCGCTGGTGGACCCGGGGGCGCTCTCGAGCCGCGTCATCGGCGGGCTGGTGGACGGCATCGCCTTCCTGCTGCCGGACCTCTACCGGTTCACGCCGAGCGAGTGGCTCGCCTACGGCACGGGAAGCGTGGAGGCCCTGGTCCCCGTGCTGGCCCAGACCGCGGTCTACGTGACGCTCCTCACGGGGGCGGCGCTCTTCGATCTCTACCGGAAGAATTTCTGACCTTGGCGGCCGAACGCCCCCTGCGCGACGTGCCGCTCCTGGCGCTCCTCCTGCTCCTCGCGGGTCTCGCGGCGCAGGTGGCCTGGCACGCCGGGCGCCCCGGCCCGACGGCGCGGGCGGAGGCCCTCCCGGATCCGCCCGCCGGGGCGGTGCTGCGGGTCGCGAGCCTCGGCGAGCCGGTGGCGCTCGCCCGCGCCCTGATGCTCTGGCTGCAGGCCTTCGACAACCAGCCGGGGCTCAGCATCCCCTTCCGCGAGCTGGACTACGGGCGCGTGCGCGCCTGGCTCGGCCGGGTCCTGGACCTCGACCCTCGCGGCCAGTACCCGCTGCTCGCGGCGAGCCGGCTCTACGGCGAGGTGCCGGTGCCCGAGAAGCAGCGGCTGATGCTCGACTTCGTCCACGAGCAGTTTCTCGCCGACCCCGACCGGCGCTGGCCCTGGCTCGCGCACGCGGCCATCGTCGCGCGGCACCGGATGCAGGACCTGCCGCTCGCCCTGAAGTACGCCCGCGCCATCACCGAGCGGGCGACCGGCCCCTCGGTACCCCCCTGGGCGCGGGACATGACGGTGCTGGTGCTGGAGGAGATGGGAGAGCTCGAGGCGGCGCGGGTCCTGGTCGGCGGGCTCCTCGAGTCCGGCCGCCTGCAGGACCCCCACGAGGCCCGCTTCCTCGACGGAAAGCTGAGGGAGCTCGAGGCGAAGAGTGTCGAGAAATCGTCAGATCCGACGAGGAAGTGACAACCCCGTCACGGTTTTTTCATGGGCCGACGCGACCGGCTCCGCCCGCCCCGCCTCACACCGCCGGTCGCGTCGGGACCGAGGCGAACCCGTCCGGGGCGTCCGGGTCGAGCTCCCCTGACCACCCGGTCGGCCGCGGGCCCTGGGTGAAGACCCGCAGGTTGTTCAGGTACAGCCCGTAGAGCCGGTCCTCGGGGTGCTCGGCCCAGAGCCG
Source organism: Gammaproteobacteria bacterium (assembly GCA_017999615.1). Classification (NCBI taxonomy): domain Bacteria; kingdom Pseudomonadati; phylum Pseudomonadota; class Gammaproteobacteria; species Gammaproteobacteria bacterium. The sequence goes on from JAGNLM010000003.1 coordinate 177,936, forward strand.
CCCGAACCGCGTCACCGCCTCGTCCCAGCGCCGCGCGTAGAAGCTCGCGAGCGCCCGCTCGTGGTCGGCGAGCCAGCGGGTGACCTCGGGGGTCAGGGATTCCTGCTCCCCGACCGGCTGGTACAGGCGAAAGCCGTCCGTTTTGCCGCGCACCCGCAGGGTCCCCACCTCGCGATAGACGAGGTCGGGCGCACCGGCGCGGGTCGACTCGGTCACCAGGACGTCGGCGTGCGTCTCCCGGGTCAGGGCCTGCACCCGGGCGGCGACGTTCACCGGGTCGCCGACCACGGTGTAGGCGACGCGGTAGCGCGAGCCCATGTTGCCGACGCTCATGGTGCCGGAGTTGATCCCGATCCCCATCTCCACCGCGGGCGCGCCGCGGCGCGTGAGGTCCGCCCGCAGGCAGGCGAGCGCCTGCTGCATCTCCACCGCCGCCAGCACGGCGTGCTGCGCGTGGCTCGGGTCGCGCAGGGGCGCGCCCCAGAAGGCCATCAGCGCGTCGCCGATGTACTTGTCGATGGTCCCGCCGTGGCGGTGCACGACCTCGGTGAGCGGCGTGAAGACGTCGTTCAGGAGCTGGACCAGCTGGCGCGGCTCGAGCCGCTCGGCGATGGCGGTGAAGTCGCGGATGTCCGCGAAGAGCACCGTCATCTCCCGGGCCTCGCCGTCCATGGAGAAGCCCTCCGGGTCTTCGGCCAGGGCCTGCGCCACCTGGGCCGGCACGTACTGGCCGAAGCGGGCGGCGAGCTGCCGGCGGTCGCGGGTCTCGAAGACGTAGCTCGCCAGCACCGTCAGGGCGAAGATCACCAGGGCCGCGAGCAGCGCGTGCTCCATGGGCACCAGGGCCCCGGACTGGGGGCGCGTGAAGCCGAGGTACACGGCCGGTGCCACGGCGGCGAGGGTGAGGAGGGAGGCCTGCAGGGGCCGGAGTGCGGGCAGGCCCAGGGCGAGGATGAGCCCGCTGACCGCGAGGCTCACGAGCTCCGGGCTCCCGAGCGCCTCGGCGAGGGGGACCTGGTAGGCTGCGCGGGCGAGGAAGAGCGTGAGCGCCAGCAGCCCTGCGACCGCCTGCAGGGCGTAGCGGGTGCCGTCGATCTTGCGGCCGGTGCTGCGGCGCTGGCTGGCCATGGGGTCAGTTCACAGGGCTCTGCCCGGGGAGTCTAGCAGCAAGACCCGGGCCCGCCCCTTTCCACGACCCACGAACTACGACCCAGAACCCACGATCCAGAACCCACGGCGCGTGATGGCACGGATATCGCATCTTGAATCGCCACCGATTCACCGAAAACCGGTCGGTACGGACAACAACCCGGCGGGAGGAAACGCCATGACGCGCAGACAGCACGGCTTCACCCTGGTCGAGATCGCCATCGTCCTGGTGATCATCGGCCTGCTCCTCGGCGGCATCCTGAAGGGCCAGGAGCTCATCAACTCCGCCCGCGTGCGGAACATCGCCGACACCAACTCGGGGATCCAGGCGGCCTACTTCGGGTTCATCGACCGGTATCGGGCGGTGCCGGGGGATATGACTCAAGCTGCGGCTGAAGCGGCGATCGGACAGGATATGAACTCGGGGGGTAACAACAACGGCCGTTTAGACGCGGTGGGCGGAAGTGACTTGGTCGAGGCCGCTGCGCTCTGGGAGCACCTGTGGAAGGCTGGCTTCATTCAGGGCAGCTACGATGGTACGGCGACCGCCCTTACGGACTATCCGGGGGTGGCACCGAAGAATCCGTTCAACGGATCTATTATTTTGTACCGGACGTCAGATTATCGAGACAACAAGCCCGCCACGCCATCCGTTCGGTTGAACTTGATGTTGGGCCAGAACATCCCTGCGAGCATCGCGCGCGAGCTCGATGTGAAGGTCGACGACGCACGGCCGCTGACCGGGGTCCTGAGGCTCGCCCCAAAGACTGCTGCGACTTTCACGACTCTCGCTTCGGCTGACGACGACTGCATCGATTTCACGGCAGGTGCAAACCCAGGTGATCCGCCAAGTGCTTACGGGAATGAGTACGATATCAAGAAGGACCATCAGGACTGCCCAGTGGTGTTCTTGTACTAGCGTGGGAACAAACGCAAAAAAGGGGTCGAACTGAATATTCGACCCCTTCTCCTCCCGGTAATCCGGACAAGTAGCGCCGGACGCTCGCCCCGATTTCGCCCATGGCAGTCGGTCCATGACCGACGAGGTCCAAGACCTCATCCTCGAACCGCTCCGCGCTCTTCAAAACCGGGTCGGAAGCCTGCGGCATCGCGATGCGCAGCGAGCTCAGCGACGTCAGGAATCGGATCGGACGTCTCGAGTCAGCCATGATCGAAGTCCGACGCGACGAGGCCGGAACGGCGGAGATCGATCCTCCCCCGCATCCGTCAACCCCGAACCGACATCTCCCTACGGGAGGATGAGAAGGCTCGCCTCTTCGTCAGTGTCGAATGCCAGCAGATGCGCTCGATGCCGGAGTAGCATCGATAGGATCAGCGTCAGTTCCGGCATTTCCCACATGCAGCTTCACGCTACCGAAGAGGCCGCCAGCCGTCGCTCACGAGCGGCCGCGAAGGCCAGGGCAGCACGAATGTGCTCGGGGCGGAGGTCGGGGAAGTCTGCGAGGATCTCTGCCTCGGACATGCCACCCGCCAGGTATTCGAGGATGTCGTAGACGGTGATTCGCGTGCCACGAATGCACGGCTTACCCGAGCGAACCCCCGGCGAGATGGAAATGTAATCTTCCCAGACCACGCTCATACCCTAGTCGCGGTGCCGTCACGATGCAGGGCGGCCAATCTTCCCCCTGTCGGCCGCTTGCTGGCCCTGGAAACAGGTCTGATGGTAGACGCTGTCGTCGCTGTCGTTGCGGGGGAAGGCGAGGTCGCTCTCCGCCTGCTCGAGCCAGCGCGCCGCTGCAGCCTTCGGGTCGCGAAGTCTGTTGATGTCCCGCTTTCAGGCACCGCCCGGAAACGGCACGCTCATGCCCAAGACCCGCGCGGCCTTGTTGAGCCGGATGTCGAAAGACAGGAAGGCGACCGGCATCTGCGCGATCCGCATGGTTTCGTGGGCAGCGGCCAACTGCACGCTGTCGTAGGCGCGCAGCGCAAACGCGTCGGCGTATTCGCCGGCTTGCTCCACCACCGCTTGGGTGACCTCCAGAACCAGGAAGCTCGGCCAGTCCCGGGCCAGCGCCTGTTTCGCCATCTCGATGGCGGGGCGGTCGACTGGAGTCTCGCGGGCCCGGCGCGAGAACGCGGCGTGGGCCTCGGCCCACGCAAAGCGGCAGACGGCGACCGCCTCAGCGCCTGCCGCCAGCTCTGCCACGGCGTCGCTGTCCGGCTCGACGACGTAGAGCTTGACCAGGGCCGAGGTGTCGCAGTACCCGATCACCCCCGGTCCTCGATCACGATGGTGGAAACCGCGGGGCCGCTCGCTGCAAGCTCGATCCGGGCGCCGGCCGGTTTGCCGCCGCCCCACACGGCTGCCCCGGCCGCGACCAAGCTCGGGATCCCCCTCTCCGCCGCCGCTTGTACCCCGCTAACGCGCGCGACCACCTTGCGGTAGGCCGTGACCTCAATGACCTGCCCCGCGCGAGCCTGGGCGAGGTACCGCTACAAATGAGCTTTGAACTCGCGAATTGGAACGTGCATTGGTGACCCATACTGCGCTCGTGACCGCCATATTGTAGTCTCAAACGGCGGCTGACGGAGAAAAGGGGTCGAAAACCGCATCCTCGAACCGCTCGGCGCTCTCCAAACCCAGGTCGCAAGCCTGCGGCATCGCGATGCGCAGCGAGCTCAGCGACGTGTCGCCTACCTGGCGTCTCGGGGCAGGACGTCGCGGGTGATCCGATCCCCGGCGGCGAGCTCCGCGGTCCGAAGGTCGTACGCAGCCTGCAGATTGAGCCAGGACTGGGCGTCGGTGCCGAAGTGGCGTGCAAGCCGCAGGGCGGTGTCGCCGGTGATGCCGCGGCGCCCCCGCACGCTGTCGTTGACCCTCACATGATCAATGGGGCCAGAGATCATTGATCCGACTTCGCGGGCCCCATGCACGGCGGAGCCCCTCGGTCAGCCATGTCGCGTCCCGCTATCGACAAGCCGCAAGGCTTCCGCTGGCGGCACGATCGGAATCTCCCGGTATCGGTGCAGAGAGAGCAAGTCCTCATCTCCGGAAACGATCATGTCACTCTGGCCGAACACAGCCAGGGCGAGCACCGCATCGTCATCGGGGTCGCGCGACACTGGCCCCGGAAGGGGAGGCGTGTCGATTATCTCGGCCAGTTCTTGAAGGCTGGTCAGTACCTGCTGCGGGGAGATCCCCGATCGCGAGAGGATGAGGTCAAACTTCGGTCGCTGAAGTACATCAATGAGCTCGGTCAAGAGCGCCGAGCTGCACAAAAGAGTCAGCTGTCCATCGCGCACGCGCTCCAGAATCGTGTGGGGTGGCCCGCGCCATAACAAACCGGACAGCAAGACATTGGTGTCAAGGACGATCCGCACGGCGATCACGCTCCCGGCGCGACGCCTTGACCTCGGCGTTGATCTCCCCGATGGACATCGGTGCGATCCCCGCTGCCGCCACCCGCTCTGCTATCAATAGCAAGGAGTCCGCTGCCCGCCTGCCGCGGATCGCCTCATTGAGTAGCCGCTCGAGCGCTTCGGGTGTGAGCAGCCCAGCCTTGCGCGCAGCGTCTACGACCGCGTCGGGTAACTCCATCTGGATCTTCGTCACAACGGTGTCTCCGGTAAGGTAACGCGGTGAATCGGCCATGTATCGATGGTGTCCGATCTCATCGAGTAACCCCCCATGGTGACGACAATGTCATCTCCTTAACCTGCGGTCATACCCTAGTCGGAGCGCCGGCTCGGCGCAAGAACGGCGTGCCCTTGACGCGGCGGTGAGCCGGTGGCTCAGTCTCGCTCCGGTGGCCGCCGGGGGCTGAGCGAACCCCCGTTCTCCAGGGCGCGCGCGTGTGCCTTCCGCGCGGACGGGTGAACCGGTCTCTCGCTCGGTATAGGATTTGCCCTCATGGCCACTCCTACCTCTACCTCTACCCCCACGGCCACGGCAAGCCGCACCCCCGTCCGGGCTTCCGCGCCCGTTCCCGCCCCTGCCCCCGTTCCTGCCCTCGCCATCGAGTCGGTGGCCAAGTCCTTCGGACGGCAGCCGGTGCTGGAGCGCGTGACGCTCACGGTGAGCGCGGGGGAGTTCGTGGGGCTCGTGGGCCTGAACGGGGCGGGCAAGACGACCCTCATCAAGGGGCTCCTCGACTTCGCGGCGCTGGACGCGGGGACCATCTCGATCTTCGGCGTCGACCACCGGCGCACGCGGGCCCGCGAGCGCCTCGCGTTCCTGCCCGAGCGCTTCAACCCCCCCTACTTCCTCACCGGTCGGGACTTCCTCGCCCACATGGCGAAGCTCCACGGGCGGGGCCACGAGGAGGAAGAGGTGCTCGAGACCGTCGAGGGGCTCGACCTCGACCCCGCCGCGCTTGCGAGGCCGGTGCGCTCCTACTCCAAGGGCATGGCCCAGAAGCTCGGTCTCGCGGCGACGCTGCTGAGCGGGCGTGACCTCTACGTGCTGGACGAGCCCATGAGCGGTCTCGACCCGCGGGCCCGGGCGCTCTTCAAGCGCCGGCTGCTCGGCCTGCGCGAGCAGGGGCGGACCGTCTTCTTCAGCACCCATCTGCTCACCGACGTGGACGACCTCTGCGACCGCCTCGCGGTGCTGCACGAGGGCCGCGTGCGGTTCCTCGGCACGCCCCAGGAGTGCTGCCGGCGCTACGAGGCCTTTTCCCTGGAGCAGGCCTTCCTGCAGTGCATCGAAAAGGGGTCCATCGAAAAGGGGTCGAACTGAATGTTCAGGGCGAAAATTCAGTTCGACCCCTTTTCCCGCCCCTTTTCCCGCCCCGGATATTCAGTTCGACCCCTTTTCTAAAGTTTGCCCCCCCGGGCCCGCTAGATGAGCAACATCTGGAGGGCTTGGGCGATGCGGGTTGCGACGGGGCTGGGGGCAGAGAGCGAGCCGGCGGCAGAGGGTGGCGGGGTGCCGGGTCTCGGCTCCGACGCGCTCGCGCGGCTGCTCGAGGCGCTTCCCATCGGCGTGGGGCTACAGGACCCGGAGGGGCGCTTCTTCTGGGTCAACCCGGTCCTCGTGCGCCAGCTCGGCATGCCGGCCGAGCAGATCCTCGGGCACACCCTGGACACGCTGCCGCTCGAGCGCCTGATGCGCGACGACGGCCTGCACCTGTACCACGTCCCGCGGGTCGTGCAGGGGCGGTCCGAATGGCTGGTGGTGACGGGAGTCTGGCTGCCGGAGAACGGCAGCGGCGGGCTGCGCGTCTCGCTCTTCGAGGACGTCACCCAGACCGAGCGTTTCCGGCGCCAGGTGGACCGCCTGCAGCAGGCGCTGCACGGGCAGGTCTCCACCGACGAGCTGACCGGGCTCCTGAACCGGCGAGGCCTGATGAGCCAGCTCGAGGCCCAGGTCTCCCGCAGCCGGCGCTACCACAACGTGCTGTCGGTGCTCGTGATGCGCCTGCACTGCCTCGACGGCCGCGCAGAGGCCCCGAGCGAAGAGACGGTGACCACGGTGGCGCGCCTGCTGCGCGACCAGACCCGCTGGCCGGACATCATCGGCCGGTGGGACGAGCGGGACTTCGTGCTGGTGTTGCCGGAGACCTCAGCGGAGTCCGCGCAGCGGCTCACCGACAAGCTCCGCCACCACATCGCCGAGCTGCCCCCGGTGGACGGGGCCGAGGACAGGACCTGGGCCGTGGACTTCGGGATCTCCGAGTGGGAGAAGGGCGACAGCGCCCAGACCCTGGTGGACAAGGCGGCCGCTACGGCGGCTGGGCGTCAGTCTTCCAGGATCTCGTAGTCGTGAGACATCTCCGCGGTCTTCCCCAGCATCATCGAGGCCGAGCAGTACTTGTGCGCGGAGAGATCGACCGCGCGCTTGACGTGGGCCTCCGCGAGCCCCTTGCCGCGGATGCGGTAGTGGACGCGGATGCGGGTGAAGACTTTCGGGTGATCCGTGGCGCGCTCGGCGTCGACGAGGACCTCGCAGTCGGTTACCGGCTGGCGGGCCTTCTTTAGGATGAGGAGGACGTCGAACGCCGTGCAGCCGCCCATCCCCACCAGCAGCATCTCCATCGGGCGCATGCCGCGGTTGTTGCCGCCGTTGTCCACCGCGGCGTCCATCACTACGGCGTGGCCGCTGTCGGCCTCGCCCACGAAGGTGATGTCCTCGACCCACTTCACCCGCGCCTTCATCGGAAGCCTCCCATGAGCACTCCTGAATCCAGGTTACCACGGTTCGACAAGGGGACGCGCTTTGCCTATCCTTCGGGAGCGAGACCGTTACAGCGAGGCTTGCCCCCGGTGAGCTCCAAGCTCAATCTCCCGGCGTCGTTGCGGATGCGGCTGACGCCGGAATTCGAGAAATTCCTGGATCAGAGTCATCGCCGCATCTACCCGCCGAAGAGCGTCATCATCAACGCCGGTGACGTCTCGAACGACCTTTTCTATATCGTCCGCGGGTCGGTGAGCGTCCTCATCGAGGACGACAATGGCCGCGAGATGGTGCTCGCCTATCTGAACGAGGGCGATTTCTTCGGCGAGATCGGGCTCTTCGACGAGGAGCGCCGCAGGAGTGCGTGGGTGCGGGCGCGCACCCGCTGCGAGGTCGCGCAGATCAGCTACGAGAAGCTGCAGGAGCTCTTCAAGGGCTCCTGCGAGGTGCTCTTCCGGATCGCCTCGCAGCTCGCGCTGCGCCTGCGCAACACGAGCCGCAAGGTGGGCGACCTGGCCTTCCTCGACGTGTCGGGGCGCGTGGCCCGCGTGCTGCTCGAACTGTGCAAGCAGCCCGACGCCATGACCCACCCGGACGGCATGCAGATCCGCGTCACCCGCCAGGAGCTCGGCCGGATCGCCGGCTGCTCGCGGGAGATGGTCGGCCGCGTCCTGAAGGACCTCGAGGAGCGCAACCTCATCTGGGCCAAGGGCAAGACGCTCGTGGTCTACGGCACCCGGTAGGGCGAGCCGAAAAGCTTCTGGAGCTTCTCGCCGGGCTCCGGGGCGCGCATGAAGGCCTCGCCCACGAGGAAGGCGTGCACGCCGCCGACGCGCAGGTGGGCGACGTCCTCGCGGGTGTGCACACCGCTCTCCGTCACCAGCAGCCGGTCGGCCGGGACGAGCGCCCTCAGGCGCAGCGTCGTCTCGAGGTCCGTGCGGAAGGTGCGCAGGTCCCGGTTGTTGACGCCGATGAGGGGGGCGTCGACGGCGAGCGCCCGGTCCAGCTCCTCCTCGTCGTGCACCTCCACCAGCACGTCCATGTCCAGGTGCGCGGCGAGCCCGGCGAGCTCGCGCAGCTGCGCGTCGCCGAGCGCCGCGACGATGAGGAGCACGCAGTCGGCCCCGATGGCGCGGGCCTCGTACACCTGGTATTCGTCGACGACGAAGTCCTTGCGCAGGACCGGGAGGCCGCAGGCGGCCCGGGCCGCGACGAGGTGTTCGTCGGCGCCCTGGAAGAACTCGCGGTCGGTCAGCACCGAGAGGCACGCGGCGCCGCCCGCCTCGTAGCTGCGGGCGATCGCGGCCGGGTCGAAGTGCGCCCGGATCACGCCCGCGCTCGGCGAGGCCTTCTTGACCTCGGCGATGACGCCCGCGCGTCCGGCGCCGATGGCCTCGCGCAGCGCATGGGCGAAGGGGCGGACCGGCGCAGCCTGCTCGACGCGCCGGCCGAGCTCGCGCAGGGGGACCCGCTCGGCCCGCTCGGCGACCTCGCCGGCCTTGTGGGCGAGGATGCGGCGCAGGACGTCGGTGTGCTCAGCCACGGGTCTCAGCCAAGGGTGTCTGCCTCGGGCTTCAGCCGCGGGCCGCGGCCGGCTGCCACCGGCGCGTGAACGCGGCGAGCTCGTCGACCTTCGCGCGGGCGGCGCCGCTCGCGATGGTGGCGCGGGCGAGCTCGATGCCCTCCGCGATGGAGGCGGCGCGATTGGCCGTGTAGAGCGCGGTGCCGGCGTTGAGGACCACGATCTCGCGCGCCGGGCCTTCGCGGTTCTCGAGCGCATCCAGCACCATGGCGCGGGACTCCGCGGGGCTCGCGACCTTGAGCTGGCGGTTCGAGACCATGCGCAGCCCGAAGTCCTCGGGGTGGATCTCGTACTCGCGGATCTCTCCGTCCTTCAGCTCGCCGACCATCGTCGCGGCGCCGAGCGAGACCTCGTCCATCCCGTCCCGCCCCCACACCACCAGCACGTGATCGGCGCCGAGGCGCTGCATCACGCGCACCTGGATCCCGACCAGGTCCGGGTGGAACACGCCCATCAGGGTGTTCGGGGCCCCGGCGGGGTTGGTGAGGGGGCCGAGGATGTTGAAGATGGTGCGCACGCCCATCTCCCGGCGCACCGCGGCCACGTTCTTCATCGCGCTGTGGTGCAGCGGCGCGAACATGAAGCCGATGCCGAGCTCCTCGATGCAGGTGGCCACCTGCTCGGGGGTCAGCTGGATGTTGACGCCGAGGGCCTCGAGGGCGTCGGCGCTGCCGGAGGTGGAGGAGACGCTGCGGTTGCCGTGCTTGGCGACGCGGGCCCCGGCCGCGGCGACGACGAACATCGAGGCGGTGGAGATGTTGAACGTGTGCGAGCTGTCGCCGCCGGTGCCGACGATGTCCACGAGGTCGGAGTGCGGCGGTACCGGGACCCGCGTCACCAGGTCGCGCATCACCCGCGCGGCGGCGCTGATCTCGTCGATGGTCTCCTTCTTGACCCGCAGGCCGGTCAGGATGGCCGCGGTCATGACCGGCGAGAGCTCGCCGTTCATGATCTGGCGCATCAGCGAGAGCATCTCGTCATAGAAGATCTCGCGGTGGTCGATGGTGCGCTGCAGTGCCTCCTGGGGGGTGATCGCCATCGGGGCCTCCTCTCAGCGATGCGGCTCGAGAAAATTGCGCAGGATGTCGTGGCCGTGCTCGGTCAGGATCGATTCGGGGTGGAACTGCACGCCCTCGATCGGGAGCTCGCGGTGGCGCACGCCCATGATCTCGTCCACCGCGCCGGCGGTCTTCTCGGTCCAGGCGGTCACCTCGAGCACGGCGGGCGCGCTCGACTTCTGGATCACGAGGGAGTGGTAGCGCGTGGCGCGGAACGGGCTCTCGATGCCGCGAAAGACGCCGGCGCCGGTGTGGTGGATGGGCGAGGTCTTGCCGTGCATCAGCTCGCCGGCGTGCACGATGCGCCCGCCGAACACCTGCCCGATGCACTGGTGCCCGAGGCAGACTCCGAGCAGCGGCACGTGCGGGCCGAAGCGGCGGATCACGTCCATGGACACGCCGGCCTCGTTCGGGGTCGCGGGGCCGGGTGAGATCACGATGTGGTGCGGCGCCATCGCCTCGATCTCGGCGAGGGTCACCTCGTCGTTGCGCCGGACCACGACCTCCGCGCCGAGCTCACCCAGGTACTGGACCAGGTTGTAGGTGAAGGAGTCGTAGTTGTCGATCATCAGGAGCATGGGGTTCCCTCACTCCAGGCCGGCCTCCGCGGTGGCGACGGCGCGGAAGATCGCGCGGCCCTTGTTCAGGGTCTCTTCCCACTCCTGGGCGGGGACGGAGTCCGCGACGACGCCGGCACCCACCTGGATGTGCAACTGGCGGTTCTGGATGACGGCGGTGCGGATCGCGATGGCGGTGTCCATGTCGCCGCGCCAGCTCACGTAGCCGACCGCGCCCGCGTACACCCCGCGCTTGACGGGCTCCAGCTCGTCGATGATCTCCATGGACCGCACCTTGGGGGCGCCGCTCACCGTCCCGGCGGGGAAGGTGGCGCGCAGCACGTCGAGCGCGGTGAGCCCGGGCCTGAGGCGTCCCACCACGTTGGAGACGATGTGCATCACGTGGGAGTAGCGCTCGATGACCATGCGGTCGGTCACCTGGACGCTGCCCACGCGGGCGACGCGGCCCACGTCGTTGCGCCCGAGGTCGATCAGCATCAGGTGCTCGGCGAGCTCCTTGGGATCGGCGAGGAGCTCGCGCTCGAGCCGCCGGTCCTCTTCGTCCGTCGCCCCGCGCGGGCGGGTCCCCGCGATGGGCCGCACGGTGACGGTGTCGCCCTCGAGGCGCACCAGGATCTCGGGCGAGGACCCGACGATGTGGAACTCGCCCAGGTTGAGGAAGAACATGTAGGGCGAGGGGTTCAGCGAGCGCAGCGCCCGGTAGAGGTCGAGCGGGTCGGCCCGGTAGGGCACCGACAGGCGCTGGGAGAGCACTACCTGCATGCAGTCGCCGTCGACGATGTAGCGCTCGATGCGCTCCACCGCCGCCTCGAAGCCCGCGCGGGTGAAGCCGGAGACGAAGTCCGTCTCGGCGACCCGGCCGCTCGGGGCCGCGGGGGCGTAGGGGGTGGTGCGGGTGCGCAGCCCGTCCACCAGCTCGTCGAGGCGCCCCTGGGCCCGCTCCCAGGCGTCCGGGCGGGTCGCGTCGGCGTGCACGACCAGGAAGAGCTTGCCCTTCAGGTTGTCGAAGACCAGGACCTTCTCGGACTCCATGAGCAGGATGTCCGGCAGGCCGAGGGGGTCGGGACGGGTGCTCTCACCGAGGCGTGGCTCGATGTAGCGCACCGTGTCGTAGCCGAAGTAGCCCACCAGCCCACCGGTGAAGCGGGGCAGCTCCGGGAGGTCCGGGGCGCGGTAGCGGTTGCGGTAGGCGGCGATCCACGCGAGCGGGTCGGGGGTCTCGACCGACTCCAGCACCTGCCGGTCGCGCTCGAGCCGGACGTGGTGGCCGTGGACCCGGATCCGGGTGCGGCTCGGCAGCCCGATGATCGAGTAGCGGCCCCACTTCTCGCCGCCCTGCACCGACTCGAGCAGGTAGGAGTAGGGGGCTCCGGCGAGCTTCAGGTAGGTGCTGAGGGGGGTGTCGAGGTCGGCCAGCACCTCGCGGTACACCGGGACCCGGTTGTAGCCCTCGCGGCCAAGGGCGGCGAAGCGTTCGGGGGTCATCATGCCGCCGGCGCCTCGTCAGTCCAGCAGGTCGCGAAGCTCGTACAGGGAATCGATCACCGCGTCGGGCTCGGAGTCCCGGATGTCGAGCCCGTGGTTGTACCCGTAGCTGACGCACACGACGGCGAAGCCGGCCGCGCGCGCGGCCTTCACGTCGACCGAGGAGTCCCCGACCATGAGCGAGGCCTGCGGCGCGACGGCGAAGTACTGGGCGACGTAGAGCAGCGGCATCGGGTCGGGCTTCTGCTCGGGCAGCGTGTCGCCGCTCACCACGAGCGCGAAGTACGGGGCGATGCCGAGCTTCTCCAGCAGGGGCTCGGTGAACTGGGCCGGCTTGTTGGTGACGCAGCCGAGCTTGTAGCCCCGCTCCCGGAGCAGGTCCAGGGTCTCGCGCACACTCGGGTACAGCTGGCTGCGCTGGGTGGTGTTCTCCAGGTAGGCGGCGAGAAAGAGCGGCATGGCCCGCTCGAAGAGCTCCACCTCCGGCTCGCCCTCGAGGCTCCCGGTGAGGGCGCGCTTGACCAGGCGCTCCACGCCATTGCCCACCCAGGCGCGCACGCGGCTCTCGCCGCACGGGGGCAGACCGAGCTGCTCCATCATGCGGTCCACGGAGAACGCCAGGTCGGGAACGCTGTCGACCAGGGTGCCGTCGACGTCGATCAGCACCATGGCGGGGCGCCGGGGGATCCCGCGCAGGGCGGGTGCCGCGGTCGCGGAAGGGGCGACGGGGCCGTCTTCGCTCATGGGGTTCTCGCTGCTCCTCGTGGGGGCTCAGGTCCGGGCGCGGGCGAGCTCCGCCCGCATGGCCCCGACCGTGGCCCGGTAGTCCGGTGTGCCGAAGATGGCCGAGCCCGCGACGAAGGTGTCCGCGCCCGCCTCGGCGATCCGGCGGATGTTGTCGACCTTCACCCCGCCGTCGACCTCGAGGCGGATGGCGCGCCCGCTCTGCTCGATCATCCTGCGGGCCTCGCCGAGCTTCGCGAGCGTGGAATCGATGAACTTCTGGCCGCCGAAGCCGGGGTTCACGGACATCAGGAGGATCATGTCCACCTTGTCCATCACGTACTTCAGGTGATCCAGCGGGGTCGCGGGGTTGAAGACCAGCCCCGACTTGCAGCCCGACTCCCGCACCAGGGCGAGGGAGCGGTCGATGTGCTCGGTCGCCTCCGGGTGGAAGGTGATGTAGGTCGCGCCGGCCGCAGCGAAGTCCGGGATGATGCGGTCGACCGGCTTCACCATCAGGTGCACGTCGATGGGGGCGCTGACCCCGTGCTTGCGCAGGGCCGCGCACACGAGCGGCCCGATGGTCAGGTTCGGCACGTAGTGGTTGTCCATCACGTCGAAGTGGACGACGTCGGCACCCGCCGCCAGCACGCGGTCCACTTCCTCCCCGAGCCTCGCGAAGTCCGCCGACAGGATGGAAGGCGCGATCCAGAAGTCCGTCATGCTCACCGTCCCCTGCAGGCAGGAATCGGCCCGTTCACGCACGCCGAAGGCTCAAGGGTACCGGAACGGGTGGGCTTTTTCAGCCCCGCGGGGCGGGGGGCTCGCGCGGTGGGGGCTGGCGCGGCGGTGGCGTGGCCCGCGGGGCGACGCGCGTCAGCCGGGCGGGCTCTCCACCGGGATCGCGTGCTCGGACGGCTTGCCCACGTCGGCGCCCATCAGTTGGTGGATCTTGCGCACGTAGTGCCGGGTGATGCGCGGGGCGTACTTCTCGACCCCGACCCAGCGGCTCACGTCGCGGCCCGCGCTCTTCGCCTTGTCGTAGACCTGCCGGATGCGCCCCGGGCCGGCGTTGTAGCTCGCGAAGGTGAAGCGCAGCGCCTCCCCGTGGCCCACGCGGCCGTCCCAGTAGTCGTAGTTCTCGCGGTTGTAGGAGATGCCCGCGGCGATGTTCCAGCGGGCGTCGTGGATCGCGCCGAAGGAGGGGTTCTCGCGCTTGATCGAGGCGTACGTCCGCGGCAGGAGCTGCATGATCCCCGAGCCGCTCTTGCTGACCGCGTTCGGCTTCAGGCCCGACTCGACGACCCCCTGGGCCTTGAACCAGCGCCAGTCGAAGCCCGGCCCGAAGTAGCGCTTCGTCCACTTGCGGAACTCATCGTCGTAGCGGTCGGTCCACTCGTCCACGCGTGTCTGCGGCTCTAACGCGGACGCCGCCAGCACCAGCGCCGGTATCACCACCAGCGCGAGTGCCCATGGCACCCGCCGCAGCCACGGTCGCACCGTCCAGGCCTCAGTTCAGGCCCATGCCGATGACGAGCCCGAGGCCCGTCCCGATGCCGATCATTACCCCCATGAGCCAGAGGCCCACTGCCTGGTTGCCCTTGGCGAGCTCGTCTCCGATGTCGAAGGTCACGAGGTGATTGAAGATCTTACATCCGAGCCACATGAAGAACAGGGTCAGCAGCCCCCCCATCAGGGCATAGAGGAAATTCAGGAAGATGGGGTCGATCGTCGTGCTCATGTCGGTGCGGGTCCCGGGGAGAGTTAGCCCAGTTAAGGTTAGGTGTTCGCGGGGCTCAGCTCAAGGCGCCAGCGCGCCGATTGCCGACGGCTGCCAGATTTCCCGCAACATCCATCCGTTGCGGTGGGCGCGTCGCGCGGGTGGCGCAGGCCGGGCCGGGCCCGCGCGTTGGCGCCGGGGGCCGTTTGACCCATAATTCCGTTTATCGGAACGGGGCTCCGACTTATCGCCCCGCGAGCGGCGGTGTGGCATGGGCGACCGCAGACTTCAGGTGTTCCACACGGTGGCGCGGCTCCTCAGCTTCACCAAGGCGGCCGAGGCCCTGCACATGACCCAGCCTGCCGTGACCTTCCAGGTCCGGCAGCTCGAGGGGCATTTCGACACCCGCCTGTTCGACCGCACCCACAACCGCATCGGCCTGACCGAGGCGGGGCGGCGGGTGTACGAGTACGCGGAACGGATCTCCCGCCTCTACGAGGAGATGGACGGGGCGGTGCGGGAGCTCACCGGTGACGCTGGCGGGACCCTTCTCATCGGCGCGAGCAACACCATCGCCGAATACATGCTCCCGGCCCTGCTGGGCGACTTCAAGGCAAGCCACCCCGAGGTGGGCATCCGGCTCCGGGTCTCGAACACCGAGGCGGTGGTCGCGATGGTCGAGGGCAACGAGGTCGACCTCGGCGTCGTGGAGGCCCCGGTCCCGAACCGCGGCCTCGTGGTGGAGCTCTGCCGCGTCGACGAGCTGGTCGCGGTGACCGCGCCCGGGCACCCCCTCGCCGGCAAGGAGCGGGTCGCGGTGGCCGAGCTGCTGGAATACCCCTACATCGCCCGGGAGGAGGGCTCGGGCACGCGCGAGGTGGTGCAGGAGTACCTCGAGGCCGCGGGGGTGGCGTCCAGCGGGGTCGACACGGTCATGGAGCTCGGGAGCCCCGAGGCCGTGAAAGGCGCCGTGGAGGCGGGGATGGGGGTCGCGGTCCTCTCGCGCACGACCATCCAGAAGGAGCTGCGCCTGGGGACGCTGGTAGCCATCCCCCTTGACCCGCCGCTCGAGCGGCCGTTCTCGTTCGTGCACCAGAAGCAGAAGTTCCGCCTCCGGGCGATGGTGGAGCTGCTCAATTTCGCCAGCGCCTACTGCAGCACGCACCAGCGGGCGGGCTGAGGCCGGCGGGCCGGCCTGCCTCCGCTTGACCTTTATCAAGGCTGGCCCCGCGCGGGGGTGACTAGAGTCGCGTGCCGAAGCCGCCCCCCGGGCGCAGACCCCCAGGACACGCATGATCGTCGAGCCGGTCGAGGTGCAGGACTTCCTGCTCGCGGTGATTGCGGGCGCCCTCATCGTGCTGGCGGGCGCGGTCTACGCGCTTGTCTTCGCCATCTCGCGGATCCAGGGCCGCCCGGGCCTGATGCCGTTCGCCTACGCCGCCTACGCGACGCTCGTGGTGGCGGTGGTGTTCCTCGCGCGGGCAGCGCACTTCAGCGGGTTCTGGACGTTCATCGCCGTGCTGATGGTGGTGGGGTATCTGCTGGCTCCGCACGGGGTCTGGCGGCTGTGCGTGGGCACGCACCCCGAGGAAGTTCCCTGAGCGAAACAGGAGGAGGGCTACGTATGGCGGCAGCACCCTGGTGGGCGAGCGAAAACGCCTGGAAGAAGATCGCGATCTGGGTGACGGGGCTGAGCCTCGTCGTCCTGATCTTCCTCACCTTCGACTCGATGCAGCAGATCGCGGCCGGCGGCAAGAGAGTGCCCGGCTATGACGTCATCAACCAGCGCATCGATTACCGCTTCGACGACGTGCGCAAGTACCAGGTGCCGGTCATCGGCGCGCAGGCCCCGCTCTTCGGCAAGAAGGTCTCGGCCGAGGAGGCCGAGGCGCTGGTGACCCACGGCAAGAAGACGTTCCAGGGCCGCAATTGCATCAACTGCCACACGATCCTCGGCAACGGCGCCTACTACGCGCCCGACCTGACCAAGGCGTGGCTCGACCCGGCCTGGGGCGTCGAGGCGGCGCGCGAGTCGTTGATGATCGAGTTCCTGAAGAACCCGGACCAGAACGCCCGCACCTTCGGCACCGGCCGCAAGATGGCCCACCTGAAGGTGACCGACGAGGAGGCGAAGGCGCTCGTGGCGTACCTGAAATGGGTCTCGTCCATCGACACCAACGGCTTCCCGTACAACTTCAAGACGATCCAGCAGGGGGGTTGAACATGGCCGCGGCAGCAATCGGCGTGCTCGACACGAGCAGTCTGAACGGCGGGCAGAAGCTCGCCGTGAAGTACTACATGGTCGCCATCGTGCTGTTCGTGGCGCAGGTACTGTTCGGCATCCTGGCCGGACTCCAGTTCCTGTACCCGGACTTCCTCTATGGCGTGCTCGACTTCAACGTCAACCGCATGGTCCACATCAACGCGATGGTGGTGTGGATGCTGATGGGCTTCATCGGGTCGGTGTACTGGCTGCTCGAGGACGAGACGGGCAGCCCCGTGGTGGGCCTGAAGATCGGGGAGATCATCTTCTACGTGCTGACCGGGGCGGTCGCCGTCGTCGTGCTGGTGTACCTGTTCGTGCAGATTGGCCCCGGCAACGACATGACCCGCTGGTTCATCAACGAGGGCCGCGAGTACATCGAGGCCCCGCGCTGGGCCGACATCGGCATCGTCGTCGCGGTGCTCACGTTCTTCTTCAACGTGGTCGCCACGGTGATGAAGGGGCGTGCGACGGGCATCACCGGCGTGCTGATCGCGGACCTGCTGGCGTTGTTCGGCCTGTACCTCGCGGGCATGTTCTACACCACCAACGTGTCGATCGATCAGTACTGGTGGTGGTGGGTGATTCACCTCTGGGTGGAGGCCACCTGGGAGGTGCTGGTCGGCGTGATCATGGCCTGGGCGCTGATGACGGTGCTCGGCACGCGCCGCGTGGTGGTGCAGACCTGGCTCTACATCGAGGTCGCCCTGATGTTCGGCTCGGGGATCCTCGGGCTCGGGCACCACTACTTCTGGATCGGGACACCCGACTACTGGTTCTGGATCGGCGGCTTCTTCTCCGCGCTCGAGCCGATCCCCCTGGTGGCGATGGTGGTGCACGCGGTGTACGACTCCGGTGCGCACAAGATGCGCAACTCCAACCACCCGACGCTGGCGTGGGTCATCGCCCACGCCTTCGGCAACTTCTTCGGCGCCGGGGTCTGGGGCTTCATGCACACGCTGCCCCAGGTCAACCTCTACACCCACGGCACCCAGTGGACGACCTCCCACGGGCACCTGGCCTTCTTCGGCGCCTACGCCACCATCAACATCGCGATGTTCTACGTGGCGGCCCAGAAGCTGCGGGGCAACGTCTGGATGGGGGCGGGCATCGCGGGGGCCTGGCGCTGGAAGTGGGCGCTCTTCCTGCTGAATGCCGGCATGCTCACGATGACGGTGGCGTTGCTTGCCTCCGGTTACGAGCAGTCGTTCATCGAGCGCGCGATCGAGGGCGCGACCTGGTCGGGCTACTTCGCTGGCCAGTCCCACCCGTGGTTCGTGCAAGGCATGCAGTGGCGCATGTGGGGTGGCTGGGTGATGCTGCTCGGCCTCGCGCTGCTGCTCTGGGACCTCTTCACCATCGGTGCCGGCGAGAAGCGCAAGGCGTACTCGCCGAGCGAGGACGAGGCCGCGAGGACCGTGGCCTGACCCGAGACGGCCGGGGGGGCGCCTCGCGCCTCCCCGGGCCGGTTTCCCGGGCCGCCCCGGCGGCATCCAGGAAACCGGCAACCTTCAGGAATTTCCTCGGCCGGAAGCGCCAGGCCCTCCTGCCCTCTCACGGGACGGACCGAGCGCTTCCGGGGCGAGGATCCCGCCTCAGATCTGCAGGCGCTGACGCAGCCCCGGGCGGTCGAGCAGGACGATCTCCTGGCCCCGCACCTCGATCAGCCCCTCCTCGCGCAGGTTCGCCAGGATGCGCGACAGGGTCTCCGGTTTGATGGACAGCCGGCCTGCCAGCACGTGCTTGGGGAGGTCCAACTGCACCGTCTCCTGGGCGCGGGTGTCCTGGAGCAGATAGCTCACGACGCGGAAGGTGGCGTTGTGCAGGCAGAGCCCCTCGACCTCGCTCACCAGCTCGTGCAGGTGCGCACTCATGTTGGCCATCAGGCGCGAGCAGGTGTCGAAGGAGTGGCCCAGCGTCTCCCGGAAGGTCCCGCTGTCGATGGCGACGACCCCGGCGTCCCCGATCGCCTCGGCGCACACCGGGTAGGCGTTGCCGCGCATGAACATCACTGCCTCGGCGAAGCTCCGCCCGGGGCCCACGATGTCCACCACCTTCTCCTGGCCGGCGGGGGAGAGCCGGTAGAGCTTGATCCGGCCGAAGCGCACGATGAAGAAGCGGCTGGCCTTCTCGCCCTGCCGGAAGAGGACGTCTCCCCGTTTGAGCGGCTGGACCTCGGCCGTGGCCGCGACCTGTGCCAGGTCCTCCGGGGAAAGGGCGGAGAGCAGGTAGTGCCTCCCGAGCTCGAACGCCGTGGCCTGGGGCCCCTTCATGTCTCCCCCCACTCCCTCACCGCTCCGGCTCCGGGCGCCGGCTCGCGCAGAGTCTGGCATCCCGGGCCGCGGATCGCCACGCAGCCTGCCCCGGGCCATTGCGGCAGGCCAGGGGGTGGGCTTACCCTGCGCGCCGGTCCGGTAGTGCCCGGAGGCCCACCATGATCCCGCTCACGCTCACCGACCTGCCGAGTCCCCGCGAGGTGCTCTCCTCCGCGGTGGAGCGTCTCGGGCGCGCCACTGCCCCCGTGCACGGCCTGTTCGCCGTGCCGACGCTGAACCGCCTGCTGGAGCAGCCCCTGCGGGAGGGACGCCTCGATTTCCTGGAGGGCCGCGTGGTGGCCCTGCGGGTGCGGGACCTCGGGGTGGACCTGCGGGTCAGCCTGGCCGGGGGGCGGCTGGTGGAGTGTGCCTGTGGCGGCGAGCCCGGGCTCGTCCTCACCGGTGACGCCTACGACTTCCTCCTCCTCGCCGCCCGGCGGGAGGACCCGGACACCCTGTTCTTCCAGCGGCGCCTGGCGATGACCGGCGACGCGGCCCTCGGGCTGCGGGTGAAGAACCTTCTCGACGAGCTCGAGGGCGGGGCCTTGCCCCCGGCCCTTCAGGCGCTGGTGGGGCGGGCCTTCGAGCTCTGGGAGCGCAGGCCGGGCTCGCCGCGCCAGTAGCCGTCGGCGAGACCGAGGGGGGCGAGGGGAAGGAGCCGGGCGACGCCGGCCTCGGGGGTCTCCTCCCCGGCCAGCACCGCGGCGAAGGCCGCGACCGCCGCCTCGGTGTGGCGATGGACCGGGGCGATCCGCAGCGACTCCACGCCGAGCCGCTCCAGCTCCGGCACCTGGCCGAGCAACTGGTAGATCTGCGCGGACTGCACCTGAACCCCGTTCAGGACGAGGAACGGGCTGTCGTCCTGGGTCCGCAGGGCGAGCCCGTCGGGGTGCTCCAGGCACTTCAGCTGGCAGTCGTCCTTGGGCAGCCCGTGGGCGCGGGCGGTGAAGCAGCGGGCGGACTGGGCGAGGGGGAGCCGTCCGAAGGCGAAGACCTCGGTCTCGACCCCCGCCGGGCGGCTCGCCTGGAAATCGGCGAGGGTCGCCCCGGAGAGCTCGAAGGGCATCACCCAGCGCCGCAGCCCGAGCCCGGCGAGGAACGCGAGCGTCTGCCCGTTGTAGACGTTCATCCCGGGGCCTGCGACGAAGGGCTGGCCCCGGAGGGCGTAGAGCGCCGCCGCATCGTTCGCCTCCACCAGGAACTCGCCGTTGGCGCAGATCCGCTCGATGGCGCGCCAGTCGGCGTCGGCCTCGAGGATGGTGGCGGTCGAGAGCACGACCTCCTTGCCCGCGGAGGCGAGCCGGCGGGCCAGCTCCAGCCACTCGGCGAAGCGCAGGTGCCGGCGCTTCGGGCAGACGACCTCGCCGAGGTAGACCGTGTGGACAGGCCAGCGGGCCGCCGCCTCGTAGAACTCGAGCAGCGCCTCGCTCGGCCAGTAGTAGGGGACGGGACCGAGGGCGAGTCTCATCGCCATTGCCGGTCGTAGGCCCCGAGGGTGGTCTGGGTCCCCTCCGAGAGGGCGCGCAGCGCCGTCACCCAATCGGGCCGGGGACGGTAGGTCTGCGGCGAGCGCTTGCAGGCGTCCATCGCCTCGCGCCACACCCGGGTGACCCGGGCGACGTAGGCGGGGCTGCGCTGGCGACCCTCGATCTTGATCGCCGTGACCCCGATCTCCTGCAGGCGCGGCAGCAGGTCGAGGGTGTTCAGGCTGGTGGGCTCCTCGAGCGCGTAGTAGGGCGCCCCCCCGGAGTGGTAGCGGCCCTTGCAGATCACCGGGTAGCCGGCGTGCTCGCCGGCGCCGTAGCGGTCCACCAGCACGCCGCCGAGGCGCACCTCGAGGCCCGCGGGAGACTCGTCCCAGCGCACGAATTCCGCCGGCGAGCAGGCCCCGCAGGTGTTCGGGGACTGTCCGGTGCTGTACGACGACAGCATGCAGCGGCCCTCCGCCATGATGCAGAGGCTGCCGAAGCCGAAGACCTCGACCTGGGTGGGGCTCTTCTCCGCCACGGTCTGTACCTGCTCCACCGAGAGCACCCGGGGCAGCACCGCGCGGCGCACGCCGAAGTGCTCGTGGTAGAAGGCGAGCGCCGCGTGGCTGGTCGCCGAGGCCTGCACCGAGAGGTGCAGGGTCAGGTCGGGCCAGCGGCGCGACGCGTAGGCGAGGAGCCCCATGTCGGCGAGGATGAGGGCGTCGACGCCGAGCTCGGCCCCGCGGTCCACCGCCCCCTGCCAGCGCGCCCAGCCCGCGGGCTGGGGATAGGTGTTGATGGCGAGGAACACCCGCACCCCCCGCGAGTGGGCGTAGCGGATCCCCTCGTGGGCGTTGTCGGGGGTGAAGTTCAGGCCGGGGAAGTGGCGGGCGTTGGTGTCGTCCCGGAAGCCGAAGTAGACGGCGTCGGCGCCGTTGTCCACGGCGGCCTTCAGCGACGGGAGGTTGCCCGCGGGGCAGACGAGCTCCATCGGCCGGTCCGCCCTCACAGCACCGCGGAGGCGTGGTCGGCGAGGCGCGAGCGCTCGCCCCGCAGCAGTGTCACGTGCCCGCTGTGGGCCCAGTCCTTGAAGCGGTCCACGACGTAGGTGAGCCCCGAGGTGGTCTCGGTGAGGTAGGGGGTGTCGATCTGACCCACGTTGCCGAGGCACACGAGCTTGGTCCCGGGGCCGGCCCGCGTCACCAGGGTCTTCATCTGCTTGGAGGTCAGGTTCTGGGCCTCGTCGAGGATGAAGTAGCGGTTCAGGAAGGTCCGCCCGCGCATGAAGTTGAGGGAGCGGACCTTGACCCGCTGGGAGAGCAGGTCGGAGGTCGCCGCGCGGCCCCACTCGCCCCCCGCGGAGGTCTCGGTCAGGACCTCCAGGTTGTCCATGAGGGCCCCCATCCAGGGCGTCATCTTCTCCTCTTCGGTCCCCGGCAGGAACCCGATGTCCTCGCCGACGGGCACGGTCACGCGGGTCATGATGACCTCGCGGTAGCGCTTGTGGTCGAGGGTCTGGGAGAGCCCTGCGGCGAGGGCGAGAAGGGTCTTGCCGGTGCCCGCCGTCCCGAGCAGGGTGACGAAGTCGACCTCCGGGTCCATCAGCAGGTTGAGCGCGAAGCTCTGCTCGCGGTTGCGCGCCGTGATGCCCCACACCGCGTGGTGCGGGGACCGGTAGTCGGTCGCGAGCTCCAGGGTCGCGCCCTCGCCCTCGCGGCTGCGCACGAGCGCCTCAAAGTCCCGCGGCGAGCCCTGGTAGACGAACTGGTTCGGGTACCAGTCGCGGGTGATCGGGCCGGTGATCCGGTAGAAGGTGCGGATGCCCTCCTTCCAGGAGTCGACCGGCTTCGTGAACAGGTCCCAGAAATCGCCCGGCAGCTCCGCCGTGCCCCGGTAGAGCAGGTTGACGTCGTCGAGCACCTTGTCGCTGTAGTAGTCCTCGGCGGGGATGCCGAGCACGTGCGCCTTGATCCGCAGGTTGATGTCCTTGGACACCAGGATGACGGCGGCGTCCTGGCGCTCGGCCTGCAGGGCCCGCGCGGTGGCCAGGATGGAATTGTCGAGGCGGCTGCCCGGCAGGCTCTCGGGCAGGCCGTCCGGGTAGGTGCGGGTCTGGAAGAACAGGCGGCCGCGGGCGGGGGACGCGGCGCCCGCGTTCTCCGGCGCGGGCAGCTCGATGCCGTGCTCGATCCCGTGCCGGTCGGCGCCGTCCACGAGCTCGTCGAGGAAGCGGCTCGCCTGGCGGACGTTGCGCGCGACCTCCGAGACGCCCTTCTTGGCCCCGTCGAGCTCTTCGAGCACGACCATGGGCAGGTAGACGTCGTGCTCCTGGAAGCGAAAGATGGCCGCCGGGTCGTGCATCAGGACGTTCGTGTCGAGCACGAACACGCGCCGGCCCGAGGCGTGCTTGCGCCCCATCGCGCTACTTCACCGGCGCGAGCATCGCGTCGAGGTTGAGCGCGTCGCAGAAGTCCATGAACTCCCCGCGCAGGGCCGCGATGGAGTGGTCGCCGGGGACGGCGACCGTCATGTGCAGGGAGAACATCGGGGCCCCGGTGTGGGGCGCCTGGTAGACCGTGGTGTAGAGCTCTTCGACGTTGATGCTGCGCTCGGAGAAAAAGTTGGCGATGTCGTGGACGATCCCGGGGTGGTCCATCGCCACGACCTCGACCGCGTAGGGGACGACGTTGCCCACCCCCGTGCGGGATTCGGTGCGCCGGCTCGTGAGGGTGAGGCCGAGCTTCTCCTGGAGCTTGGGGAGCAGGTCCTCGATCTTCGCGATCGCGTTCCAGGTGCCCGAGAGCAGCATGATCAGGGCGAACTCGTTGCCGAGCACGGTCATGCGGCTGTCGGAGATGTTGCAGCCGGCGTCGAGCACCGACTGGGACAGCGCCTTGACCAGGCCCGGGTGGTCGTGTCCGAGCGCAGCCACCACGAGGTGGTTCTCGTTGGGTTTTCCGCGGCGGGTGATGGTCATCGGCTGGGGAATTCCGTCGGGCCGGTAATTGCCGGCGCACCAGGTTCGAGGGCGGTGATCGAAGGTGTGGAAGAGGGCGCTGAGAGTATACCGAAACCCCCCGGGCGACCAAGGGGAGAGCGCCGCGACCCGGGGTCTTCGGGGCGGATTTCTCCTTGTCTTGCCCCGAGCGGACCAAGTAGCATGATTGCCATGGCAACGCGAACTCCGGCCCCCTTCCGGGGCAGTATCGTGGCCCTCGTCACGCCGATGCGTGCCGACGGGGCAATCGATGACGAGAGCCTGGCGCGGCTCGTCGAGTTCCACGTGGAGAACGGCACCGACGGCATCGTGGTCGTCGGCACGACCGGCGAGTCCGCGACGCTCGACACCCCGGAGCACTGCGGGCTCATCCGCCGGGTGGTCGAGCTGGCGGCGGGCCGGGTCCCCGTGATCGCGGGCACCGGCGCGAACTCCACGACGGAGGCCATCGAGCTCACCCAGTGCGGCAAGGAGGCGGGGGCGGACGCCTGCCTGCTGGTGACCCCCTACTACAACAAGCCGACCCAGGAAGGGCTGTACCGGCACTTCCGGACCGTCGCCGAGGCCGTCGACATCCCCCAGATCCTCTACAACGTCCCGGGGCGCACCGCCTGCGACATGCTGCCGGTCACGGTCGCCCGGCTGGCGAGCGTGCCGGGCATCGTGGGGATCAAGGAGGCGACCGGCAAGGTGGAGCGGGTCACGGAGATCCTCGACCGTACCGGCGGCGCGATCTCGGTCTACAGCGGCGACGACGGCACGGCGCGCGAGGCGATCCTCGCCGGCGCCCGGGGCGACATCTCGGTGACGGCCAACGTGGCGCCGCGGCTGATGCACGAGATGTGCATGCTCGCCCTCGCGGGGGACCGCGAGGGGGCGCTCGAAGTGGACGAGCGGCTGATGCCGCTGCACAAGGCGCTGTTCGTGGAATCCAACCCGATCCCGGTCAAGTGGGCCCTGTACGAGATGGGCCTCATCCCCGAAGGGATTCGCCTCCCCCTCACCCCGCTCTCGGAGGGGCTCCGCCCCGTCATCCGCGAAGCCCTCACGAAGGCGGGCCTGCTGTGAGTGCACGAATCATGACGCGAAGCGCCGTCTTTCCCCGTCTCTCCATCGCGCTGGCCGCGCTGGCCCTCGCCACGCTGCCCGGGTGCGGCACCCAGGGAGGCGCCGGCGACATCGTCAAGGACCGGCAGCTCGAGTACAAGTCCGCGCAGAGCATGCCGCCCCTCGAGATCCCGCCGGACCTCAGCCGCTCGAGCATCGACGACCGGCTGGCGGTGCCGGACGCGGCCCCGCCCGGGGGTACGGCGCGCTACTCGGAGTACGCCGGCGAGCGCAGCGGCGCCGAGCGCATCGCGAAGGCGGGCGTCCTGCCCGACGTACCCGGGTTCCGGGTCATGCGCGACGGGGACAAGCGCTGGCTGGTGGCCGACGGCGAGCCGACCCGGTACTGGGAGCGGGTGCGGGCCTTCTGGCTCGAGAACGGCTTCACCCTGAAGATCGACAACCCGACGGCCGCCGTGATGGAGACGGACTGGGCGGAGAACCGCGCCAACATTGCCGACAGCTGGCTGCGCAAGCTCCTCGGCAAGGTGGGCGACTGGGCCCACTCCACTGCGACCCGCGACCTCTTCCGCACGCGCCTCGAGCGCGGCACGGGCGGCACCACGGAGATCTACGTCAGCCACCGGGGGGTGGAGGAGGTCGTGCGCAGCGGCGTCTCCGAGACCACCGTGTGGCAGCCCCGTCCTTCGGACCCGGAGCTCGAGGCCGAGATCCTG
The DNA here is from genome assembly GCA_017999615.1 of Gammaproteobacteria bacterium. Taxonomy (NCBI): domain Bacteria; kingdom Pseudomonadati; phylum Pseudomonadota; class Gammaproteobacteria; species Gammaproteobacteria bacterium. The sequence goes on from JAGNLM010000003.1 coordinate 203,196, forward strand.
AGCCGGATGATGGTGTTCCTCGGGGTGAAGAAGGACCAGGCCGAGAAGGCCGTCGCCGCGAGCCAGACCCGCCCGTCCCAGGCCCGACTGGAGCGCGACGCGGGCGGCCCGCTGCTCGTGGTCGACAACTCCTTCGAGCAGGCCTGGCGGCGCACGGGCCTTGCCCTCGACCGCATCGGCTTCACCGTCGAGGACCGGGACCGCTCCCGCGGCCTGTACTACGTGCGCTACATGGACCCGGCGGAGGGCACGAAGAAGGAGCCCGGCTTCTTCTCCAAGCTCTTCGGTGCCGACGCGAAGGACGCGAAGGTCCAGTACGTCGTCTCCCTGAAGGGCGAGGGCTCGGCCACCCGTGTCGTCGTCGCCGACCCGAGCGGCGCCCGGGACGGCTCGAAGGCCGCAGAGAAGATCCTCACCCTGCTCCAGGACCAGTTGAAATAGCCCAGGACCAGTTGAAATAGCCGGAAGGGAGCGCTGACGTCACCCGGGGGGCGTCCCCCGGGGTGCCCCCGCGCGGGGCCTCGCAGGGGATCAGCCCTTGCGCCGGACGTGGCGGACCATGCGCTGGCGGTGGCGGACCTGGCGGGGAGTGAGCTCGTTGCGTCGCCCCGCAAAGGGGTTGGCGCCCGTGCGCAGCTCGATCCGCACCGGGGTGCCCTCCAGATCCAGGGCCTCCCGGAACCGACGCGTGAGATAGCGCCGGTAGCTCTCCGGGAGCTCGTCCGCCTGGTTGCCGTGGATGACGACCACCGGGGGCCGCTGGCCGCCCTGGTGCGCGTAGCGCAACTTGATCCGGCGCCCGCGCACGAGGGGCGGGGCGTGGGCCGCTACCGCGTCCTGCAGCAGGCGGGTCAGCACGGGCGTGGGCATCTTGCGGCTCCCGGCCTGGGCGGCTCGGTCCACGACCGCGAACAGCTCGCCGACCCCGCTGCCGTGCAGCGCCGAGATGAAGTGCGGGCGCGCGAAGTCCACGAAGGCCAGGCGGCGGTCCAGCTCGGCCTTGACGCGTGCCCGCTCGTCCGGGGCGAGCCCGTCCCACTTGTTGACGCCGAGGACCAGGGCGCGGCCCGCCTCGAGCACGTGGCCGAGGAGGTGCAGGTCCTGCTCGGCGATGCCCTCCCGGGCGTCGAGCAGGAGCACCACCACGTCGGCTGCCTCGATCGCCTGCAGCGTCTTGACCACGCTGAACTTCTCGATCCGCTCGGCGATCCGCGCCCGGCGCCGCACCCCCGCCGTGTCGATGAGGACGTAGGGGCGGCCGTCGCGCCGGAAGGGCACCTCGACGCTGTCCCGGGTGGTGCCCGGGGCATCGAAGGTGAGCTGGCGCTCCTCCCCGACCATCCGGTTGACGAGGGTCGATTTCCCCACGTTCGGGCGGCCCACCACCGCGACCCGGACGCCCTCGGCCTCGGGCCCGGCCTCCGCGGGCCCCGGGGGGAGGGCGGCCTCGACCGCCTCCACCAGCGCTGCGCTGCCGTGTCCGTGGGCGGCGGAGACCGGGATCGGGGTGCCGAGGCCGAGCGCGTGGAACTCCGCGACCGCGCTCTGGGGCTCGAGGCCCTCGGTCTTGTTCACCACCAGGAGGACGGGGCGGCCGTAGCGGCGCAGGCGCTCCGCGGTGTGCTCGTCGCCGGGGGTGCGGCCGGCCCGCCCGTCCACCATCAGCAGGACCAGGTCGGCCTCTTCGACGGCCTGCAGGGCCTGGCGCGTCACCAGGGGGTCGAGACCATCCTCGCTCTCGGTGAGTCCGCCGGTGTCGACCACGATCCAGGGTCGGGCGCCCACGCGGGCGCGGCCGTACTGACGGTCCCGCGTGAGGCCCGGCTCGTCGGCGACGAGGGCCTGGCGCGAGCGGGTCAGGTGATTGAACAGCGTCGACTTGCCCACGTTCGGCCGGCCGACGATGGCGACGACAGGGACCTGGCCTTCAGGCATGACGTGCCCTCGTTGGCGGGGGAGCGGCGATTCGGAGCGGGCCCGGGAGCGGGCCCATCAGTCTCCGGCCCGCAGCGCCTCCACGGTCCCGCTGCGCCCGTAGGCGTAGAGCACGCCGCCCGAGGCCTCCGGGGCCGAGTGGAAACCCGAGCTGTCGACCCGATAGCGGGCGACGAGCTCGCCGTCCTCGCGCCGCAGCCAGTGCAGATAGCCTTCCAGGTCGCCCACCACCACGTAGCGCGCGACCAGCACGGGCGCGGTCAGCCGGCGCCCCTTCATGCGCTCGTCCTTCCACACCACCTGGCCGTTGAAGCGGTCGAGCGCCCAGAGCACGCTGTCCTCGTCGGACACGAAGACGAGGCGGCTGTCCACCGCGAGCCCTGCGCTCGAGGAGAGGTCCTTCTGCCAGTAGGGCTTACCGCTGCCGGGCTCGAGCGCGGCCACCTGGCCCCGGTAGGCGACGGCGTAGACCGCGTCCTCGGCGAGGGCCGGGGCGGAGTCGATGTCCACCATCCGCTCCAGGTCCGAGCGCCCGCGGGGCGAGGCGATGCGCGTCTCCCAGACCTGGCGCCCGTCGCGGGCGGCCACGGCGACGAGGCGGCCACCGTCGAAGCCGTCGATGACGAGGTCACCGGCCACCACGGGGTCGCCGGTGCCGCGCAGGGAGAGCAGGGGAACGCCCTTGTCGAAGACCCACAGACGGCGCCCGCTCTGCACGTCCAGCCCGAAGAGGCGCCCGTCCACGGTGCGCACCGCCACGATCCCGCTCCCGACCGCGGGTGGGGAGAGGACCTCGCTGCTGACGCGGGTCTGCCAGCGCACCGACCCGGACTCCACGTCGAGGGCCAGCACCTGCCCGTCCGCCGTGCCCACGACCACCGTGCCGCCCCCCAGGGTGGGGCCGGCGGAGACCGGCGTGCGCGTGTCGGTCTCCCAGATCTCCTTGCCCGTCTCCGCGTCGAGCAGGGTCACGCGGCCCTTGGGGTCGGCGACCGCGACCCGTCCCCCGCGCACCGCGGCGCGCAGGTCCAGTACCTGCCCCTTGCTGCTCGCACCGGCGTCGTGGGACCACAGGGCGTGCACCGTGACCCGGGGCGTGAAGTCCACGAGCGGCGCGGGCCCCCCGGCCTCGTCGCCGCCGAACCACCCGAGGCTCGAACAGCCGCCGAGCAGGGTGGCGAGGGCGAGCAAGCCGAGGCGGCGGGTCACGACTGGCCCTCCCCGCTGGCCTCGGGCTGTCCGAGGTCGTCGAGCTTCATGCGCACCAGGGGCTGGGTGGGTGCGCCTTCGCCGAGGCCCTGCAGGGCCTCGAGGTACGCCCGGCGCGCGCCCGCCGTGTCGCCGCGGGTGGCGAGCACGTCGCCCCGGAGCTCCGCGAAGGCCGCCCGGAACGCGGCCGGTGCGTCGGCCGACGCGGCGGCGAGCGCCTCGTCGAGCTTGCCCTGGGCGAGCAGGACCCGCGCCTTCTGGAGCCTCGCGGCGGGCACGAGCTCGCCCAGGAAGGAGCCGTCGATGACGCGGTCCAGATGGCGGGCCGCGGCGTCCAGGTCACCCTGCCCGGCGGTCAGCCGGGCGAGGAGCAGGGAGGTGAGGCCGGCGTAGAGGCTGCGGGGGTGGTGCTCGACGAGCTGCTCCCCGAGCAGGACGGCGCTCTGGCGGTCACCCGCGGTGGCCTCGGCGAGCACGTTCTCGTAGCGCAGCGAGGCGGTGGCCGCCTCACGGTGCTCGTAGTCCTGCCAGGCGCGCCAGCCGAGCACGGCCGCGAGCCCCAGGCCGACCCCGAGCACGATGGATTTCCCGTTCTCCTTCCACCACTTGCGCAGGGCCTCTACCTGCTCCCGGTCGCTGTCGTAGATGTCGACCACGTTCGTCTCGCTCCTGTCCGGTCCCTTGCTGCCGCGGCGCCGTCGGGTGCGCCCCGGCCGTCCGTGCGGCGCGGGTCCGTACCCCGGCGGGTCGGCCTACCCCTGCGCCAGCCCCAAAACCCCCGCCAGGTAACCCCCCAACGCCGCAAGGGGCACCTGCTCCTGGGGCGCGTCCTGGCGCAGCCGCTTGACCGCCACCTCGCCGCGCGCCCGCTCCTCGTCGCCGAGGATCAGCGCGAGCTCCGCCCCGCTGCGGTCGGCCCGCTTGACCTGGGTCTTCAGGCTCCCGCCGCCGCAATTCACGACGAGACGCAGCCCCCTGAGCGCCTCGCGCAGGTCCTCCGCGAGCCGCAGCGCCTCGGTCGCCGCCCCCGCGGCCGCCACCACCAGGTAGGCGTGCGGGAGGTGGTGACGGGGCTGCGCGCCCGCCTCGAGCAGGGCGATGATGCGCTCGAGCCCGATGGCGAAGCCCGCGGCCGGGGTGCGCCGCCCGCCGAGCTGCTCCACCAGGCCGTCGTACCGGCCGCCCGCGCAGACGGTCCCCTGGGCGCCCAGGCGGTCGGTGGTCCACTCGTACACTGTCTTCTCGTAGTAGTCGAGACCCCGCACCAGACGGGGGTTGATCCGGTACGCGACGCCGGCTTGCTCGAGCATCTCGAGCAAGCCCTCGAAGTGGACCCGGGAGGCCTCGTCCAGGTACTCGGAGAGCTGCGGCGCCGCCTCGATGAGGGGCTGCATCTCCGGGGTCTTGCTGTCCAGCACCCGCAGCGGGTTGCCCTCGAGCCGGCGCCGGCCGTCCTCGTCGAGCTGGTCGAAGTGCGCCCTCAGGTAGTCCACCAGCACGGCCCGGTACGCGGCGCGGGCGGCCGGGGTGCCGAGGGAGTTCACCTCGAGCGTGAGACCCTCGATGCCGAGCCGGCGCCAGATGCGCGCGCCGATCAGGATCTGCTCCGCGTCCACGTCGGGGCCCTCGAGCCCGAAGGCCTCGACCCCGAACTGGTGGAACTGGCGGTAGCGGCCCTTCTGGGGGCGCTCGTGGCGGAACATCGGCCCCTGGTACCAGAGCCGCTGCTCGCTGCGCACCAGCCCGCTCTCGACCACGGCCCGTACGCAGCCTGCCGTCCCCTCCGGGCGCAGGGTGAGGCTGTCCCCGTTGCGGTCGGTGAAGGTGTACATCTCCTTCTCGACGATGTCGGTGACCTCGCCGATGGACCGCGCGAAGAGCTCGGTGCGCTCCACGATGGGGAGCCGGACCTCCTGGTAGCCGTACGCCGCGAGGACCTCGCGTGCGGTGTCTTCCAGGAGCCGCCAGTAGGGGGTGGCGTCCGGCAGGACGTCGTTCATCCCGCGGATGGACTGGATCAGGCGCTGCACGGGGTGGGCGACCTCGATACCGGGCAGGGGACCCGCGCTGGCTCAGCCGCCCACGGTGAAGCGGGCGATGTCGCGGGAGGTGTGGGGCGCATGGTCGAAGAGCGCGCCATTGTACTCGACCTGTGCATCCCGGGCGTATCCGAGGATCACCCGAAACGGCGGCGTCCCGCTCAGCGAGAGCACCTGGCCGCCCTTGGCCTGGTTGAAGAAGAGCCGCTTGCCGCCGCGCTCGTAGACCTCGACCCAGGAGTCGTGCTTGAAGCGCAGCACCAGGCGGTTCGGGCCACCTTCCGGGACGGCCGGAGGGGTGGACGCTGGCTCTGCGGCGGCGCTCGCCGCGGTGGTCCCGGGCGCTACGGGCCCGGGCGGCGCTGCGGGCGCGGCCGTGCCCGTGCCGGCCGGCGGGGTGGAGGCCGTGGCGGCGGCGGTGGCACCGGCCCTCACCGGCAGGGCGGGCGTGGGGGTGCCGGGGGCTGCGGTCGTGCCGGGGGCCAAGACCGGGCCCGCCGCGAGCGCAGGGGCGCCTGCCACGGCAGGGGTCGGGGCTACGGCCACCGCCGGGCTCGCCGCAGGTGTGGGCGGGGGCGCGGCCGCCCGCCCGGTCAACGCAGGGGCGGCCAGGACCGGGGGCGGGGTGGCGCCGGCCTGGTCGAGCGGCACCGGCTCCGGCGTGCGCTCGTAGCGCCACCACAGCACGCCGAGGGTGACCAGGGCGGCCACGATGACGTAGGTCATGAGCCGCACGGGCAGGTCGGAGCTACGGACCTCCTGGCGTCGGGACAGGTCGGCCACCAGCCCCGGAGGGGTGTGGCCCTCGCGGTCGTAAGCCTCCACGATGGGCTCGGGAGGCAGGCCGAGCAACCGGGAGTAGCTCCGCAGATAGCCCCGCACGAAGGTCGGCTCCGGCAGGGCACGGTAGTCGTCGCGCTCGAGGGCGTCCACGACGCGGCGGTCGAGCCGCAGGCGCACCGCCACGTCGTCCTGGCTGAGTCTCGCTGCCGTGCGCGCCTCGCGCAGACGGCGCCCCGGGCTCGCGGAGCCGTCCTCGGCCACGCCGGGGATGTCGAAGGGATGGACTGTCACTTGGTGCGTCCCAGGGAGACCTCACGGGCCTCGGCAGAGTCGGGGAAACGGGACCTCAGGAGCCCTGCGTAGTTCGCGGCGGCCCGGGTGTCGCCGAGCGCACGCTCGACGCGCACACCGAGGGCGAGGCTCTGGGCGCCCGGCTCGGTGGTGTCGTGATAGCGCTGCAGGAGGCCGCGCGCGGCGTCGGCCCGTCCCTGAGCCAGGCTCAGCTCCGCCAGGGCGAGCAGGGCGGGCGGGTAGGAAGGCCTCGCCGACAGGGCTTGGCGCAGGTACTCCTCCGCCCGGTCCGGTGCCCCGTGCCGGCTCAGGCAGAGCCCGGCGTTGGTGTAGGCGATCTCGGGTGTCTCGTAGCCGCGGTTGTCCGCCGCGTGCCGGAACTGCTCCTCGGCCTCGGGCACCCGGTCGAGCCGGCAGAGGAAGTTGCCGAAGTTGGTCGCGATGGACGCGTTCTCGGGGGCGAGCCGCAGGGCGTCCCGGAAGTGCGACTCGGCCGCCTCGTTCTCCCCGAGGCGGTCGTAGAGCACGGCAACGGCCAGGTGGGCGTCGGGCGAGCTGGGATCGGTCTTGACCGCCCGGCGCAGCTTGTCGAGGGCGATGTCGGTCTTGCCCTCCTGCAGATAGCCGATGCCGAGCTGCAGGTTGATCTGGGCGAGACGCGCGGCCCGTGTCTCCGGGTCCAGGGTCTGGCCTCCGGCGCAGCCCCCGAGCGCCGCCGCGGCGGCGAGCGCGAGAAGGATCCCTCTGGTCATTGGCCGCCACCCTCTGCGTAGACCGGATACGGGCAGGATAGCCGGGCCCGCCGCGGGCGCGCCAGCACCCGGCCCACCAGTTGCCCGCAGGCCGCGTCGATGTCCTCGCCGCGGGTCTTGCGGGTGATGGTCATCAGCCCCGCCTCGAGCAGCACCTCCCGGAAGCGGTCGACCACGGCGACCGGAGAGCGCGCATAGCCCGACTCCGGGAACGGGTTGAAGGGGATCAGGTTGACCTTGGCGGACCGGTCGCGCAGCAGCGCGGCGAGCTCACGGGCGTGCTCGAGCGAGTCGTTGACCCCCGCCAGCATGACGTATTCGAAGGTCACCACCGACTTCGGGGCATCCGCGACGTAGCGCCAGCAGGCCTCGAGGAGCTTGCCGATGGGGTACTTGCGGTTGATGGGGACCAGCTGGTCGCGCAGGGCGTCGTTCGGGGCGTGCAGGGACACCGCCAGGCTGACCGGGCACTCGACCCGCAGGCGCTCGATCGCCGGCACCACCCCCGCCGTGCTGACGGTCACCCGCCGCCGGCCGAGGCCGAAGGCGAGGTCGTCGAGCAGGAGCTGGAGGGCGGGCACGACCTGGTCGAGGTTGAGCAGCGGCTCGCCCATCCCCATCAGGACGACGTTGGTGAGCGGGCGCCCGGCGCCCCCCGCCGCCAGCTCGCGCCGGGCCTGCCAGACCTGGCCGACGATCTCGGCGGTGGTGAGGTCGCGGTTGAAGCCCCGGTAGCCGGTGGAGCAGAAGCTGCAGCCGAGGGCGCAGCCCACCTGGGAGGAGATGCAGAGGGTCCCGCGCTCCTCGTCGGGGATGTAGACGGTCTCGACGCAGTTGCCGTCGTCGAGACCCATCAGCCACTTCCAGGTCCCGTCCGCGGACTGCTGGCGGCCGGCCACCGGCGGCGGCTCCACCCGGGCGGTCTCCTGGAGCCGGGCGCGCAACGCCCGGCTCAGGTCGGTCATCGCCTCGAAATCGAGCTCGCCCCGGTGATAGACCCACTTCAGGACCTGGGTCGCGCGGAAGGGCTGTTCGCCGAGCCCGGCGAAGAACTCCCGCAGCGCCGCGGGGCTCAGGCCGAACAGGTTCACGCGGGACTCGGACACGGCCTCAGCGGGTCCGCTTGCAGACCTCTTCCGGGCGGAAGAAGTGCGCGATCTCGGTGGCGGCGGTCTCCGGCGCGTCCGACCCGTGCACCGCGTTCTCCTCCACGCTGGTCGCGTAGTCCGCCCGGATGGTGCCGGGCGCGGCCTTCGCGGGGTTGGTGGCGCCCATCACCTCGCGGTTGCGGGCGATGGCGTTCTCGCCCTCGAGCACCTGGACCATCACCGGCCCGGAGGTCATGAAGGCGACCAGGTCGGCGTAGAAGGGCCTCTCCCGGTGGACGGCGTAGAAGCCCTCGGCCTGCTCCCGGGTGAGGTGCAGCATCCGCGCCGCGACGACCCTCAGGCCCGCCTTCTCGAAGCGGGAATAGATCTCGCCGATCACGTTCTTCGCGACCGCATCGGGCTTCACGATGGACAGCGTGCGCTCAATCGCCATAGGTCTCGTTTCCTTGAAGGAGGACAGGGGCGGGGCCCCGCGCGGCCCGGCCCTTCAGCGTGGCCCGCCCGCGGGGCGGGCGGGCGCGGCTCGGCCCGGGCGGCGTCAGTACCGCCCGTGCTGCTTGGTGATGTAATTCGCCATCTCGACGTACTGGGCGTTCATCCGGCGCAGGATCTGGTGCACCGCCTGGACGATGGCCTGCATCAGCCGGTACACGATCCAGGGCTGGTCCTGCAGCAGGGCCTCGACTCGTTCCCGGTCGAAGCTGATGACCCCCGCCTCGCCCACCGCCCGCAGGCTCGCGCTGTGGGGGCGGCCCGTGACGAAGCCCATCTCGCCTGCCAGGTCGCCCGGGCGGAGAAGCGCGAGCGTGGTCCACTCGCCGCACCCGCAGTCCCGGGTCACCGCGATCATCCCTTCGGTGACGAGGTGGAAGGCGCGGTCGGTGTGGCCTTCGGCAATCAGGACCTCGTCCGCTGCCAGCCGGCGCGCCTCGCCGATCCCAGCCAGGGTCCGGCACTGCTCGTCGTCCAGCTGGGCCGCCAGGGAGGACCCCCGCAGCGTGTCGTAGACGGTCGACGGCTCCATCGCCCGCGCCTCGCCAGTCACCCGATCGAGCCAGTAAGTTTGGCGGGGAACGGCGGGGACTGCAACGACATCAGGACGGCATGTCGAAGGTGACCGCGGTCCGGCTCCGGCTCATCTCGTGGGGCCCGCAGGTGACGACCGCACCCCGGTCCTGGCGCCGCGCGACCTCCTTCACTGCGTCCCGGGCCACCAGGGTGGCGAGGCTCACGCCGTCCAGGAAGCGGTGGATGTGCTCGCTCAGCTCGCACCAGAGCTCGTGGGTGAGGCAGCGCTGGTCGGCCTGGCAGTTGCCGCGGCCGCCGCAGCGGGTGGCGTCCACCGACTCATCCACCGCCTCGATGACCTCGGCCACCGCGATCTCCTCGGCCGGGCGCCCCAACCGGTATCCGCCACCGGGGCCCCGCGTGCTCTCCACCAGACCCTTGCGTCGCAGTCGGGAGAAGAGCTGCTCCAGGTAGGAGAGCGAGATCGCCTGACGGCGGGAGATGTCGGCCAGGGTCACCGGCCCCTCTCCCCGGTGGAAGGCCAAGTCCAGCATGGCAGTGACGGCGTAGCGCCCTTTGGTGGTGAGCCTCATGTGGGGAACCCCGCGCGGATGCCTTCCGGCTCGATAGACCTGTCAGTCGTTGACCTGCGATAGGGCTACCATGGCATCACTGACATCCGCAGTCAACTATTGGCCGCGGGTTCTCCCTTGGGCTCCTCCTCCGCGTCCAGGGGGGCGCTGGCGGGCTCCACGCGGCAGGCCCCGAGCGCGGGCAGGTCCACGTCCGGCACCTCGGCCCCGAGACGGCGCAGGGTCTCGCACATGAGCTCGAGCTTGCGGTCGGTGGCGTGCAGGTGGTCCAGCATGCAATTGATGGCGTTGGCCACCGGGTCCGGCATGCTCTGGGTCACGCCGTAGGCGTCGAAGCCCATGCGCTGGGCCATCTGCTGGCGGTGGCCCGGCGGGGCCTCGCGCGCCTGCACCACGCGGCCCGGGATGCCCACCACGGTGGCGCCGGGCGGGACGTCCTTGACCACCACTGCGTTCGAGCCGATGCGCGCGCCGTCGCCCACCGTGATCGGCCCGAGCACCTTGGCGCCCGCCCCCACCACCACGTTGTTGCCGAGGGTGGGGTGGCGCTTGCCCTGCTGCCAGGTGGTGCCGCCCAGCGTCACGCCGTGGTAGAGCGTGCAGTCGTCGCCCACCTCGGCGGTCTCGCCGATCACCACCCCCATGCCGTGGTCGATGAAGCACCGGCGCCCGATGCGCGCCGCAGGGTGGATCTCGATGCCGGTCAGCACCCGCGCGATGGTGGAGAGCCAGCGCGCGAGCCAGCGCAGGTCGACGTTCCAGAGGAAATGGTTACCCCGGTGCAGCAGAACGGCGAGCACGCCCGGGTAGGTGGTCAGGACCTCGAACGAGTTGCGCGCCGCGGGGTCGCGGGCGAAGACGCTCTGCAGGTCGTCGAGGAATCGCTCGAACATGCGCACGAAGTATACGCGGCCTGCCTCGGCGAGGCGGGGCGGGGGTGCGGTGCCCTCGAAGGCGGGTGCGGGCATGGGGTAGAGTCTGCACATGGGAAACGAGTCCGCAAGCGACCTTCCTGGAAGCGCCATTCCTGCAGGCGCCATTCCTGCAGGCGCCATCCGGCGCCGCCCGTCCCTCGCGGCCCGCGTGGGCGAGGTGGTCATCGGCGGGGGCGCCCCCGTCGTGGTCCAGTCCATGACCAACACCGAGACCGCCGACGTGCCGGCGACCGTGGCCCAGGTGGCGGCGCTCGCCCGGGCCGGCTCGGAGCTGGTGCGGGTCACCGTGGACACCGCCGAGGCGGCTGCCGCGGTGCCCCGGATCCGCGAGGCCCTCGCGCGCCAGGGCGTGGCGGTCCCGCTCATCGGCGACTTCCACTTCAACGGCCACAAGCTGCTCACCGATCACCCGGCCTGCGCCGAGGCCCTGGCCAAGTACCGCATCAACCCCGGCAACGTGGGCCGCGGCGCCAAGCGTGACCTGCAGTTCGCGACGCTCGTCGAGCTGGCCTGCCGGCACGAGCGTCCGGTGCGGATCGGCGTCAACTGGGGCAGCCTCGACCCCGAGCTGGTGGCCCGGATGATGGACGAGAACGCGTCCCTTCCCGAGCCGGGGGGGGCGGCCGAGGTGATGCGCGCGGCGATGGTGCGCTCCGCGCTGGAGAGCGCGGCGCAGGCCGTGGAGCTCGGCCTGCCGCCCGAGCGCATCGTGCTCTCCTGCAAGATGAGCGCGGTCCAGGACCTGGTGGCGGTCTACCGGGACCTCGCCCGGCGCTGCGCGTACCCCCTGCACCTGGGCCTCACCGAGGCGGGCATGGGCGTGAAGGGGATCGTGGCCTCGACGGCGGCGCTCGCCGTGCTCCTGCAGGAGGGGATCGGCGACACCATCCGGGTCTCGCTGACGCCGGAGCCCGGGGGGGACCGGGCCGCCGAGGTGCGGGTCGCCCAGGAGGTGCTGCAGTCCATGGGCCTGCGCGCCTTCGCCCCGACCGTGGTCTCCTGCCCCGGGTGCGGGCGCACCGCGAGCACCTACTTCCAGGAGCTTGCCCGGGACATCGAGGCCTACCTGCGCCGCCAGCTGCCCGAGTGGCGCCGGGAGCTCCCCGGGGTGGAGCACCTGACCGTGGCCGTGATGGGCTGCGTGGTGAACGGGCCGGGTGAGAGCAAGCACGCCGACATCGGGATCAGCCTGCCCGGGACCGGGGAGCACCCGGTAGCCCCCGTGTACGTGGACGGGGAGCGGGCGGTGACGCTGCGCGGGGACCGGATCGCCGAGGAGTTCCAGGCGCTGGTCGAGGGCTACGTGCGCGAGCGCTACGGGCGGGGTGCCTCCCACGGCTGAGGGGACGGCGCCCGGTGGGCTCCAGGCGCGCCGCCTCGGGCGGGTGGGCTACGCGAGCGCCTGGGAGTCCATGCGCCGCTTCACCGGGGAGCGCGGACCGGCGACCCCCGACGAGGTCTGGCTGCTGGAGCACCCGCCGGTCTACACCCTCGGCCGGGCCGGGCGGGAAGAGCACGTGCGCGACCCGGGGGCAATCCCGGTGGTGCGCTCGGATCGCGGTGGGCAGGTGACCTATCACGGGCCGGGGCAGCTCGTGGCCTACGTGCTGGTGGACCTCGGCCGGCGGCGGCTCGGGGTGCGGCGCTTCGTGGAGCTCCTGGAAGAGGCGGTCCTGGGCACCCTGGCCGCGGGCGGCGTGGCCGGGGACCGGCGGGCGGGCGCCCCCGGCGTCTACGTCGAGGGGCGCAAGGTCGCCTCGCTCGGCCTGCGGGTGCGTCAGGGGCGGACCTACCACGGCCTCGCCCTGAACGTGGACCTGGACCTGGAGCCCTTCGCACGCATCGACCCCTGCGGGTACCGGGGGCTCGCCGTCACGCGCCTGCGGGACCTGGGCGTCCCCTGGGGGGTGGAGGAGGCCGGAGAGCGGCTCCTCGCGGCGCTCGGCCGGAGGCTGGGCGAGGAAAGCGGCGCCGCGTGCGCTACCATCCCCACCCCGGACGCGGGGTAGGAGCCTGGCCCGATGTCTCTCGGACCCTTGATGATCGACCTGGCGGGCACCGAGCTCAGCGCCGAGGAGCGTGAGCTGCTGCGCGACCCTCGGGTGGGCGGCGTGATCCTCTTCAGCCGCAACTTCGTGGACCCGGCGCAGCTCGCCGCGCTCGTCGCCGAGGTGCACGGGGTGCGCAGCCCCCCGCTCCTGGTGGCGGTCGACCACGAGGGCGGGCGGGTGCAGCGCTTCCGGGGCGGTTTCACGGCGCTGCCGGCCGCCGCGCGCTACGGCGAGGCCTACGACCACGCCCCCGCGAGGGCGCTGCAGGTCGCGGAGACCGGGGGCTGGCTGATGGCGGCCGAGCTCCGGGCGGTCGGGGTGGACCTCAGCTTCGCCCCCGTGCTGGACCTCAACCGCGGCGTGAGCCACGTCATCGGCGATCGCGCCTTCCACGCCCGCCCGGAGGCCGCCGCCGAGCTGGCCCGTGCCTTCATGCGGGGGATGCAGCGGGCCGGGATGGCCGCGGTGGGCAAGCACTTCCCCGGCCACGGCAGCGTCGCGGCGGACTCCCACGTGGCGCTGCCCGTGGACCCGCGCCCCCTCGCGGACATCCGGGCGGAGGACCTCCTCGTCTTCGAGCGCCTCGTCCACTACGGGCTGCCGGCCATCATGCCGGCCCACGTGGTGTTCCCCGCGGTGGACGATCGCCCCGCGGGGTTCTCCCGGACCTGGCTGCAGGAGATCCTGCGGGGGCAGCTCGGGTTCCAGGGGGCCATCGTGAGCGACGACCTGAGCATGGCCGGGGCGACCTTCGTGGCGAGCCGGGGGGCCCGGGCCCGGGCGGCCCTGGACGCGGGGTGCGACCTCCTGCTGCTCTGCAACGACCCCGGGGGGGTCGGCGAGGTGCTGAACGCGCTCGCCGGTTACCGCAACCCGGTGTCCCAGGCGCGCCTCGCCCGCCTGCACGGCCGCGGCCACGCGCTGCGGGGGGACCTCGAGGCGAGCGCCGGTTGGCGCGACGCCGCGACCCTCATCGCCCGCCTGGAGCGCGAGCCGGAGCTGGCGCTCGGGGACGACGGCCTGGCTTAGGAGACTTCCGGCCGTCGTTACAATCGCCCCGGAGAAAGGCTAATCTTCGCCCTGCGCGCGCAATTCCAAGGGGCAACGGCTACCTCCGTGACTGCCGCACCTTCCCACTCGCGCGCCGACGCCACCTCGCTGTTGCAGTGGGTGTGGCGCTCGTACTTTCGCACCGCGCTGATCCCGCTGCTGGTGGTCGAGGTGGCGTTCATCACCATCTATCTGGTGGCCAACCATCTCGCTACCCAGGAGAACATCGGTGCGGTCCGCGCCATCGCCAGCGACGAGCTGCGTCGCATCACCCAGCGCGAGGCGGTGGTGATTCAGCAGCAGTTGCGGGCCATCTCCCAGGTGACGGACCTGTTGCGCCGGCAGACCGCCACCATTCTGGCGACGCCCGCCTGGCTGGCGAGCGGGCCTACCATCCCTCCTACGTCCAGAAGATCGAGCGGCTGCGCGGGATGGAATGGCCGGGTCGCGCCGCGCTCATGGAACTGTACGCGCAGGCGTGGGACCACAAGTTCCATCCCGACTACGCCCGTTTTGCCCGCGAGGACACCGCCGCCTGGCAGGGCCGGGTGGTCGGGGCCTGGCTCGACACGCTCCGCTGGCTCGAGGGCGTGCGCACCGGGACGCCCGTGGACCGGTGGGATGCCTACTGCTCGCCTGGCCTTTCCAAGGGCCAGGGTGGGGGCGCTGGGGGTTGGTTGCGCAACCTGGCGATCACCGTGCGCGACTTCGGGCCGGCCGAGCCCTGGCGCCGCCCGCGCTGGTCGCTGCGCTACCCGCGGGAGCGCCTGATCTCGGCGCTGCCTCTGTTGCTGTCGCCGCCGCAGGCCAGGGCGACTCCGCCGCTCGCCGCGGCGCTGGCCCTTGCGGCCGGCACGCCGTGGCGCGACACGGCCGAGGCCTTCCTGCGCCTGTGGCGCCGGTACGCGTGAGGACGCCGCCGGCGGCGAGGCCGGCCCTGTCAGTGCAGCACGGAGGACAGCAACGAGCGGTAGCGCGACACCAGGGGGCCGGATCCGCCCAGGAGGTCGAACACCGTGACCATCGTCTTGCGCGCGGCGCCGCCGCGGAAGTGGCGGTCCTGCTGCAGGATGGAGTACAGCAGCTCGAGCGCCCCCTCGTAGTCGGAGGTCAGGATCCGGTGCGCGGCCAGGTGGTAGCGGGCCTCGAGATCGGAGGGCTGTGCGGCCACCTGGCGCTCGAGCGCGGCGCGGTCGGGCGCCTCCTGGACGAGGCGGGCGAGCGCGAGGCGGCTCTGCATCGCGGTCACGTCGGGGTCGAGCTGGCGGTTGGCGGGGAGCCCCCGCAGGACCTCCTCGGCCTCGGCGAACCGGCTGAGGTCCCCCAGGACCCCGGCGAGGTCCAGGGGCACGCGCGGGTTCTCGGGGTCCTGGGCGAGGGCCTCGCGCAGGAGCGCCACCGCCGTCTCGCCCTGTCCCTCGGCGTGCGCCGCGAGGGCCTGCTCGCGCTGGGTGTCGGACTCGCGGGCGACGTGGGCGGAGAGGAACTCGCGCACCGCCCCTGCGGGCAGGGCACCCATGAACTCATCCACCACCTGCCCGTCCCGGAAGAGCTTCACCGTCGGCAGGCTGCGCACCCCGTAGCGGGCCGCAAGCCCCTGTTCCACGTCGGTGTCGACCTTCGCCACGAGGAGCTTGCCCTGGTAGTCCTCGGCGAGCTTTTCCAGCACCGGCGCCAGCATCCGGCACGGCGCACACCAGGACGCCCAGAAGTCCACCAGCACCGGCACGCGGCGCGAGGTCTCGAGGACCCGTTCCTGGAAGGCCGCCTCGGTGACGTCGAACACGAAGGGAGATGGACTCATGGACACCGCCGCTCCTCGCGCGCGCCTCAGAGGGCGCAGCACTGCAAATCGAACTCCACGTCCTCGCTCACCTGGGTCGGGCGTGCCTCGGGGCCGCCGCTGGTGAGGAAACGTACCGTGAACCGATGGCGTCCCGCGCTGATCTCCGGGAACATGGGCGCGGTGGACGGGATGAAGACCCGGATCATCTGGTAGGGCACCGCCGGGTCGATGTTGCGCTGGAAGAACCCGGCCGCGGCCAGCTCCCGGCTGGGGCGGGCGCTCTGGCGGATGAGCCGCAGGCTGACCGTGATGGCCTCCCGTACCAGATCAAAGGCGCCGAGCCAGGCCTGGAGCTGGACCACCCGCTCCTCGGCCGGCCGCTCGAGCCAGTACTGGTAGGCCGGGATGTCGAAGCTGCAGGTCCCGGCGGGGATGGTGCTGCGCTGGCGCACGGCCGACAGCAGCTCGTTCTGGCGCAGCTCGGAGCCGGGGACGCTGTCCACCGCGCGCAGGGCGAGCAGGGGTTGCCGGACCTCGTCCAGCGCCCGGTCCAGCCGTTCCAGGTCCACCCCGCGGTTGCTGCGCAGGCCCTCGAGCTTCCCCACGTGGCGCTCAAGCTCCTTGATGAGCTCCGCCTTCAGGTCCGCGCGGGTGAGCAGGGCGAGGATGTCGAGCGTCGCCTCGAGGCTCGACCGGCTGTCCCAGGTGCTGGACCCCTCGAGCCGGTAGGACGCCCGATCGAAGAGGAACTCCAGGCGGAGCATCGCCCGGATCCGCTCGTTCAGCGGCTGCTCGTATGCCGTGTGGCGGGCTTTCTGCACCGACCGTTCCCCACGCTGCGCCGGGCCTCGCGTGCGGAGGCCCCGAACGAGCCGAGTGGCCCGAAATTCTCCCCTATCGTCCCTCCGGCCGCAAACTGGCCTGGGCCAGACGGCGGTAGCGGTGGTGCAGGGCCTCGACCTCGCGGCGCAGACGCGCCTCGGCGCCCGTGTTGCGCACCACGTCGTCGGCGGCGGCGAGGCGGACCGCCCGGGGGGCCTGGGTCCGTATGATCGCGCGGGCGGCCTCGGGCGTCACGCCGTCCCGGGCGCAGACCCGCTCCACCTGGAGCGGCTCGGGGGCGTCCACGACCAGCACCCGGTCCACCAGGTTGCGCTGGCCGCTCTCCACGAGCAGCGGGATGACGAGCAGGCAGTACTCCGCGTCCGCGTCCGCGGCCCGGGCGAGGGCCTCCATGCGGGCCCGGATGCGCGGGTGCAGGATGGCCTCCAGGCGCGTGCGGGCGGTGTCGTCGGCGAAGATGCGGGTGCGCAGGCGAGCCCGGTCGAGCCGGCCGTCCGGGCCGAGCACCCCCGGCCCGAAGGCGGCGGCGACCTCGGCGAGGGCCGGCGTGCCCGGCTCCACAACCTCGCGCGCCACAAGGTCCGCGTCGATCACGGGGACCCCGAGCGAGGCGAAGATCTCGGCGACCGTGCTCTTCCCCGACCCGATCCCTCCGGTCAGCCCGATGCGCAGGTGGCAGGCCAAGGCGAGGTTTCCCTCCTCAGGCCACCGCGCCGAGGTAGGCCTCCGCGAGGCGGCTGCCCCAGAGCAGCGCGGCCCAGCCCCCGAGCGCCAGGTAGGGGCCGAAGGGGATGGGGACGTTGCGGTCGTGGCCCCGGAACAGGATGAGCGCGACGCCCACCAGCGCCCCGCCGAGCGAGGCAAGCAGCACGATCACGGGCAGGGACTGCCAGCCGAGCCAGGCGCCCAGCATGCCGAGCAGCTTGAAGTCGCCGTACCCCATGCCCTCCTTGCCCGTGAGGAGCCGGAAGGCGTGGTAGACGGTCCAGAGGAGACCGTAGCCCGTGATGGCGCCGAGGACGCTCGCCTCGAGCGGCGCGAAGAGTCCGCCGAGGTTGAGCGCCACGCCGACCCAGAGCATCGGCACGGTGATGACGTCGGGGAGGATCTGCTCGTCCAGGTCGATGAAGGCGAGGGCGACGAGGGCCCAGGTGAGGACGAGGGCCGCCGCGGTCTGCGCGCTCGCCCCGAAGCGCCAGGCCACCGCGACGGAGAGGAGCGCCGTCAGCGCCTCGACCAGGGGGTAGCGCAGGGGGATGCGGGTCTTGCAGGCGCGGCAACGCCCGCGGAGCCAGAGGAAGCTCAGGATCGGCACGTTCTCCCAGGCAGAGATGGGGTGCCCGCAGTGGGGGCAGCGCGAGCGAGGGACGACCAGGTCGAAGCGCTCGGCCGCCGGCGCGGGGACGGCATCCTCTCCCGCGAGCGCGGCACACTCCGCCTGCCAGGAGCGTTTCAGCATCACCGGCAGGCGGTGGATGACCACGTTGAGGAAGCTCCCGACCACGAGGCCGAGGAGCCCGGTGACGGTGTAGAGCGCCGCCGGCTCGCCCGCCAGCCAGGAGAGGGCCTCGTTCAATCGGGTTCGCCTCTGCGCCTCTGCGCCTCTGCGGTGAATTCCCGGCCGCCGCCTCAGATCACCTCGCCCATCTTGAAGATGGGGAGGTACATGGCGACGACCAGCCCGCCGATGACGACGCCGAGGACCGCCATGATGATCGGCTCCATCAGGCTCGAGAGCGCGTCGACCAGATTGTCGACCTCCGCCTCGTAGAAGTCCGCGACCTTGGCGAGCATCTGGTCGAGCGAGCCCGACTCCTCGCCGATGGACACCATCTGCACGACCATGTTCGGGAAGAGTCCGCTCTCGCGCATCGTCGCCTGCAGCTGCGTGCCCGTGGCGATGTCGTCGCGCATCTTCAGGATCGCCCGCTCGTAGACGACGTTGCCCGAGGCGTGGGCGACGGACTCCATCGCCTCGACGAGCGGCACGCCGGCCGCGAACATCGTGCTCAGCGTGCGCGCGAATCGCGCGATGGTCCCCTTCATCTGGAGCTCGCCGAAAAGCGGCACCTTCAGGGACAGCCGGTCCAGCAGGTCGCGCAGGCCGCGCGAGCGCTTGCGGCCCTCGATGAATGCGAACACCCCGATGCCGACGGCCCCGAAGATGGCCCACCAGTACTCGACGAAGAAGTCCGAGATATGGATGACCATCTGGGTCATCGCCGGCAGGTCGCCGCCGAAGCTCGTGAACAGGGAGGCAAACTGCGGGATCACGAAGATCATCAGGATCGCCGTGATCACGAAGGCCACCACCATGATGGCGGCCGGGTAGAACATGGCCTTCTTGATGCGCGCCTTCAGCGCCTCCGTCTTCTCCTTGTACGTGGCGATCTTGTGCATCAACTCCTCGAGGATACCGGCGTGCTCGCCGGCCCGCACGAGGTTGACGTAGAGGTCGTCGAACTGCAGCGGGCGCTTCGCGAGCGCGTCGGCGAGGTTATTGCCGGACTCCACGTCGGACTTCACCCCGAGGATCAGCTCCTGCATCGAGGGGTTCTCGTGCCCCCGGCCCACGATCTCGAAGGACTGCACCAGCGGCACGCCCGCCGAGAGCATGGTCGCGAGCTGGCGGCTGAAGATGGCGATGTCCTTCGGGGTGATCTTCTTCTTGCCCGCGAGAGAGAGCAGCGAGCGGGGCTTGCGGCGGACCTTGATGGGGTTGACGCCCTGGCGACGCAGCAGCGCCTTCACGAGGGCGTCGCTGCTGCCGGACATCTCGCCCTTCACGCGTTTGCCCGCGCGGTCCGTCCCCTCCCACAGGAACATGTCCTGCTTCATTGCCGTTTGGGCCATGGCTCGCTACTCCAGGGTCACGCGATTGATTTCTTCGAGGCTGGTGATGCCGTTCCGCACCTTCAGGAGCCCGGACTGGCGGATGTCCCGGATGCCCTCGCGGCGCGCCTGATCCGCGAGCTCCATGGCGTTACGGTTCTCCATGATGAGCCGGCGCATGCCCTCCGAGACCGGCATCACCTGATAGATGCCCACGCGCCCCTTGTAGCCCTCGTTGCAGCGGTCGCAGCCGACCGCGCGGAAGACGGTCATCCCGCTCTCCACGTCCTCCGGCGAGAAGCCTTCGGCGAGGAGCCCGTCGCGGGGGATGTCCACCGGCGCCTTGCAGTGGGGACAGAGCCGCCGGGCGAGCCGCTGGCCGATGATCACGTTGACCGCCGTCGCCACCGCGAAGGGCTGCACGCCCATGTCCACCAGGCGCGTGAGGGTCTGGGGGGCGTCGTTGGTGTGCAGGGTGGAGAGTACCAGGTGGCCGGTCTGCGCGGCCTTGACCGCGATGGACCCGGTCTCGAAGTCGCGGATCTCGCCGACCAGGATGATGTCCGGGTCCTGGCGCAGGAAGGCCTTCAGGGCCTTGGCGAAGGTCATCCCGGTGCGCTCGTCCATCTGCACCTGGTTCACCCCGGGCAGGTTGATCTCGACCGGGTCCTCGACCGTGGAGATGTTGCGGTCGGCGGTGTTGAGGATCCCCACCCCGGTGTAGAGCGACACGGTCTTGCCGCTGCCGGTCGGGCCGGTGACCAGGAACATCCCGTAGGGCTTCATGATCTGCTCGAGGAAGATCTTCTTCTGGTCCTCCTCGTAGCCGAGCATGTCGATGCCGAGGAAGGCGCTCGACGGGTCCAGGATACGCATGACCACCTTCTCTCCCCACAGGGTGGGGCAGGTGCTCACGCGGAAGTCGATGGCCTTGTTGCGGGAGAGCTTCAGCTTGATGCGCCCGTCCTGGGGGACGCGCCGCTCGGAGACGTCCAGGCGCGCCATGACCTTGATGCGCGCCGCCATCTTCCCGGCCAGCGCGATCGGCGGCTTGCTCGTCTCGTGGAGCACGCCGTCCATGCGCAGGCGCACCCGGTAGTACTTCTCGTAGGGCTCGAAGTGGATGTCGGACGCACCCCGGCGGATGGCGTCCAGCATCGTCTTGTTGACGAACTTGACGACCGGGGCGTCGTCGACCTCGGCCGAGGAGACGTCCTCCTCGCGGTGGTCCTCGCCGACCTCCAGCCCCTCGAGGTCGCCGAAGTCCTCGCCGGCGGTGAGGTCCTGGAGGCTCGTGTCGTTCGCCTCCATCGCCCGCTCGATGGCCCGGGAGAGCTTGTCCTCCTCGACCAGGATCGGCTCCGTGGTGATCCCCACGTGGAACTTGATCTCGTCGAGGGCCTGGATGTTGGTGGGGTCGGAGACCGCGAGGTACAGGCGGTTCGCCCGCCGGAAGATGGGCAGCGCGTGGTGGCGGGTGATGAGCTTCTCGTCGACCAGGCGCATCACGTCGGGGTCGGGGTCGATGGCCTGGATGTCCACCAGCGGCACCCCGAACTCCTGGGAGGCCGAGTGGGCGATGTCCTGGGCGCTCGCGAGCTTGTGGGACACCACGTAGGCGACGAAGGGCATCTTCTGCCGTGCGGCCTCATCGGTGGCGGAGACCGCCTCGGGCTCGCCGATGAGCCCGTCCTGCACCAGCCTGCGGGCGAGTCCGCCGAGGTGAAGCCGGGACGTGAAAACGGCCATGTTCTGGGGTGCCTGCCGGTGAGTAAGCTCTGGCTAATGGTAGTTGAGCGGTCCGGCGCCGCCAACGACGGCGCGGCCGATCCCGCTGGGAGATCGGCCGCTTGCCGCCCGGACTTGAGTCCGCGGGTGCGAAAGGGGCCTCAGCCCCCCTCGCGAGGGCCCCGCTCGAAGGTGAACTGCCCGCCCTGGACCTGCACCTCCACCGTGTCCCCGGGGACGAAGCGCCCGGCCAGGATGGACTGGGCCAGCGGGTTCTCGAGCTGGCTCTGGATCGCCCGCTTGAGCGGGCGCGCGCCGTACACGGGGTCGAAGCCCGCCTCGGCGATGAGGTCGAGCGCGGCCTCGGAGACCGCGAGGTCGAGCCGCGCGTCCTGCAGCCGCCGGCGCAGGAGCTCCAGCTGGATGCGGGCGATGTCCCGGACCTGCTCCCGCCCGAGGGGGTGGAAGACCACGATTTCGTCGATGCGGTTCACGAACTCCGGCCGGAAGTGGTGCGCGAGGATCTCGAGCACCGCCGCCTTCATGGTCTCGTAGCGCTCCTCGCCGGCCATCTCCTGGATGCGCTGGGAGCCCAGGTTCGAGGTCATCACCACGACCGTGTTGCGGAAGTCCACGGTGCGGCCGTGGCCGTCCGTGAGCCGCCCGTCGTCGAGCACCTGGAGGAGCACGTTGAAGACGTCCGGGTGGGCCTTCTCCACCTCGTCGAGCAGGATGACCGAGTAGGGCCGGCGGCGGATGGCCTCGGTCAGGTGCCCGCCCTCCTCGTAGCCCACGTAGCCCGGGGGGGCCCCGATCAGGCGGGCCACCGAGTGCTTCTCCATGAACTCCGACATGTCCACCCGCACCATCGCCTCCTCGGTGTCGAAGAGGAACTCGGCGAGCGCGCGGGTCAGCTCGGTCTTGCCGACGCCGGTGGGCCCCAGGAAGAGGAAGGAGCCGATGGGACGCTTGGGGTCCGAGAGTCCCGCCCGGGAGCGGCGGATGGCGTCCGAGACCACCCGCACCGCCTCGTCCTGGCCCACCACCCGGCGGTGGATCGCCTCCTCCATGTGCAGCAGCTTCTCGCGCTCGCCCTCCAGCATCTTCGACACCGGGATGCCGGTCCACTTGGAGACCACCTCGGCGATCTCCTCCTCGGTCACGCGGTTACGCAGGAGCTGCATGTCCTTCGTCTCGGCCTGCGTGGCCTGGTCCAGGCGCTTCTCCAGCTCGGGGATGCGCCCGTAGGCGAGCTCGCTCATCTTCGCCAGGTCCCCGGCGCGGCGCGCCGCGTCCATCTCCACCCGCGCGCGCTCGAGCTCCTCCTTGATGTGCTGTGCGCCCTGCAGGCTCGCCTTCTCGCTCTTCCAGACCTCCTCCAGGTCGGAGTACTCGCGCTCGGTGTCGCGGATCTCCTCCTCGAGCGCCGCCAGGCGCTGGCGGGAGGCCTCGTCGCGCTCCTTGCGCAGGGCCTCGCGCTCCATCTTGAGCTGGATGAGGCGCCGGTCGAGCCGGTCCATCTCCTCGGGCTTGGAGTCCATCTCCATGCGGATGCGGCTCGCGGCCTCGTCCACCAGGTCGATGGCCTTGTCCGGCAGCTGCCGGTCGCTGATGTAGCGGTGGGAGAGGGTGGCCGCGGCGACGATGGCGGGGTCCGTGATGTCCACGCCGTGGTGGACCTCGTAGCGCTCCTTCAGGCCGCGCAGGATGGCGATGGTGTCCTCGACGTTCGGCTCGCCCACGTAGACCTTCTGGAAGCGGCGCTCCAGGGCCGCGTCCTTTTCCACGTACTTGCGGTACTCGTCGAGCGTGGTGGCGCCGATGGCGTGCAGCTCGCCCCGGGCGAGTGCCGGCTTCAGCATGTTGCCGGCGTCCATCGAGCCCTCGGCCTTGCCGGCGCCCACCACCGTGTGCAGCTCGTCGATGAACAGGATGACCTGCCCCTCCTGCTTGGCCAGGTCCTTCAGCACCGCCTTCAGCCGCTCCTCGAACTCGCCCCGGAACTTCGCCCCCGCGATGAGCGCGCCCATGTCGAGGGAGAGCACGCGCTTGTGCTTGAGGCCCTCGGGGACCTCGCCGTTCACGATGCGCTGGGCAAGCCCCTCCACGATGGCGGTCTTGCCCACGCCGGGCTCGCCGATCAGGACGGGGTTGTTCTTGGTGCGGCGCTGCAGGACCTGGATGGTGCGCCGGATCTCGTCGTCGCGCCCGATGACCGGGTCGAGCTTGCCCGCTTCGGCGCGCTCGGTGAGGTCGATGGTGTACTTCTCGAGCGCCTTGCGGCCCTCCTCGGCGTTCGGATCCTCCACCCGCTCGCCGCCCCGGGTCTTGTCGATGGCGCGCTCCAGGGCGTCGCGGGTGAGCCCGGCCGCCCGCAGGATCTCGCCAAGCCGGCCCCGGTCCTCGAGCGCGGCCAGCGCGAAGAGCTCGCTCGAGATGTACTGGTCCTTCCTCTGCTGGGCGAGCTTGTCGGTGAGGTTGAGGAGCTTGCCGAGGTCGTTCGAGGGGATGACCTCGCCGCCCGTGCCCTCCACCCGCGGCAGGCGGTTCAGGGCCTGGGTGAGCTGGTTGCGCAGCGCCGCGACGTCGACCCCGGCCTGGGCGAGGAGCGGGCGCACGGTGCCGCCCTCCTCGTCGAGCAGGGCGGCCATCACGTGGACCGGCTCCAGGTACTGGTGATCGCGCCCCACGGCGAGGCTCTGGGCATCCGCCAGGGCCGACTGGAACCGGGTCGTCAGCTTGTCCATCCGCATCGGTGTCGCTCCTCAACCGGGGCCGCGGCGGCCCTTCACTCCCCGTAACGTGAGGGTGAGACGGGAGCTTTCAAGAGCGGAAATGGGGACATTCTGCTTTTCCCGTCTAGCACCCACCTTCCCGAACGCTCGGGTACCCGGGCTCTGAATAGGCGTTGTCGGTGATGGGAAAAGCAGAATGTCCCCATTTCCCCATTTCACCCCTCAATCACCGCCTTCAGCCGCGCCAGGCACTCGGGTGCGCCCAGCTCGGCGCAGGCGATGGGCGGGAAGGTGCGGATGCGGGCCCGGCTGCGCAGGAAGGGGGCGAGGGTCACGTGGCGCTCGGCCCGGATGCCCTCCACGCGGGCGGGGACGACCGGGCAGCGCACCTGGGCCGCGAGCCAGGCGACGCCAGGCTTGAGCGCGCGGGGCGGGTCGGACTCGAGGTGGATCCGGCCGTGGGGGAAGAGGGCCACCGCCTCGCCGGCCTGCAGCGCCCGGAGTGCCGCGCGCAGGGCCTGCTCGGGCCGGGCTCCCCGGTCCACCGGGATGCAGCCGGCGGCCCGGAAGAGCCACTGCAGGCCCCAGCGCTCGTACTGCTCCCGGGCGATGAGGAAGCGCAGGGGGCGCCGGCTCGCGGCCACGAGGAGCAGGGGATCGAGCCCCGAGACGTGGTTGGAGGCGAGGAGCACCGGACCGCGGTCCGGAAGGGGGAGCCAGACCTCCGGGAGCCGGTGGTAGCGGCGGCAGAGCAGGCGGTTCAGCCCGTCCAGGCGGTTCAGCCAGGGTCCGCCCCAGTCCGGCCCGCGGTGGGCGTCGACCGTGCGCCACAGCCCGCTGCCGAGCAGGAGCAGGACCAACACCAGGACGAGGACTGCGAGCGCAGTCAGGGCGAGGCCCGTGGTCACGGCCGCTCCAGCTTGGCGGGCCGGGCGGGCCGGGCGGGGGAGTCGCTCGCGTCCCCGGGGTTGGGGGCGATCCAGACCAGGGTGGCGATGCGCCCGGTCACGCCGTCCCGGCGGTAGGAGTAGAAGCGCTCCCCGTCCCCGTAGGTGCAGAGCCCGCCGCCGTAGACCTCCCCGACCCCGGCGCGGGCGAGCCGCCGGCGGGCGAGGGCGTACATGTCCGCGAGCCAGTGCCCGGGGCGTCCGCTCGGGGTAAAGGCGCCCGCGGTCCCCGGGTCGGGGGCGAGGAAGGCCTCGCGCACCTCCTCTCCCACCTCGTAGGCCTCGGCTCCGATGCCGGGCCCGAGCCATGCCAGGACCTCCCCGGGCGGTCGCCCGAGGGCTGCGAGGGTCGCCTCGAGCACGCCCGCCGCGAGGCCCCGCCAGCCGGCGTGGGCGGCTCCGACCCGGGAGCCGTCCCGGGTGCAGAAGAGCACCGGCAGGCAGTCCGCCGTCAGCACCGCGCAGACCGGCCCCGGCCGCTGAGCGACGCTCGCGTCGGCCTCCGGGGCCGTGGGCAGGCCTCCCCGGTCGGCGCCGGCGTCGACCACGACCGCGCCGTGGACCTGGGCGAGCCAGGCGGGCTCGGCGGGCAGGCCGAGCCGGGAGCGAAGTGCGGCCCGGTTCTCGGCCACCCGTTGCGGGTCGTCCCCCACATGGGTCGCGAGGTTGAAGGAGGCGTAGCGCCCCGAGCTCGCACCACCCCCCCGGGTGGTGGTGACAGCGCGCACCCCCGGCGGCGCCGGCCAGTCGGGCAGAAGGGTCAGGGTCACCGGCGCCCCCGCACGGTGCGGCCCCCCCCGGTCCCGTCCCCGGGCGGATCACCCCGAGCCCCCTCGGGGGGCGCCGCGGCGAGGCCCGGGTGGAGGTCCTCTGCGAGGGAGCGGAGCAGGGCGCGCAGGTCGGCCGGGAGGGGCGACTCCCACGACATTGGGCTCCCGGTCGCGGGGTGGGTGAGCTCCAGGCGGGCGGCGTGCAGGGCCTGGCGGCGGAAGGCGCGCAGCGCCCCGGCGAGCTCGGGGCTGCACCCTGCCGGGATGCGCAGCCGGCCGCCGTAGACCGGGTCGCCCACGAGGGGGTGGTGCAGGGAAGCCAGGTGCACGCGGACCTGGTGGGTCCGCCCGGTCTCCAGACGCACCCGCACGTGGGTGTGGGCCCGGAACCGCGCCACCACCCGGTAGTGGGTGACCGCCGGGCGACCGCCCGGGACCACCGCCATGCGGGTGCGGTGGCGGGGGTCGCGCCCGATGGGGGCGTCGACCGTGCCGCCGCCGGTCAGCACCCCCGTGGCGACGGCCTCGTACTCGCGCACCACGGAGTGCTCGCGCAGCTGCTCCACGAGCGAGCGGTGCGCCCGCAGCGTGCGGGCGACCACCAGCAGGCCCGAGGTGTCCTTGTCGATCCGGTGCACGATGCCCGAGCGCGGCAGACGGGCGAGGTCGGGGTCCCGGTGCAGGAGGGCGTTCACCAGGGTGCGGTCCGGGTTGCCGGCCGCGGGGTGCACCACGAGACCGGCGGGCTTGTCGACCACCAGCAGGTCGGCGTCCTCGTAGAGGACTTCGACCGGCATCTCCTGGGCCTCCCAGCGCTCGTCGCGGGGAAGGCTGCCGCGGACCTCGATCCAGTCGCCGCCCCGAACCGGGTCCCGGGCCCGCAGGGGCCCGCGGTCGCACTGCACCCGGTCCTCGCGCAGCCACTGCTGGAGCCGGGTGCGGGAGAAGTCCGGCAGGAGCGCGGCGAGCGCGCGGTCCAGACGCAGCCCGGCCAGCTCGGCCGGGACCTGGACCCGGATGGGCTCGAGCTCCGTCATCCCTCGTGCTTGGTCCCGAGACCCGCCCTGCGATACCCTACGCGCATGATCCTGCGACACCTTTCCGCGATGGTCCTGGTGAGCCTGGTGGCCCTGAGCGCCGGCTGCGGCATGCTCCCCGAGAAGAGCGACGAGACGCGCGACTGGTCGGCCCAGAAGCTCTACTCCGAGGCCCGCGGCGCGCTGAACGACGGGAACTACTCTCAGTCCGTCGGTTACTACGAGAAGCTAGAGGCGCGCTACCCGTTTGGCAAGTACGCCCAGCAGGCCCAGCTCGAGATCGCCTACGCATACTACAAGGACGAGGAGCCCGATTCCGCCCTCGCGGCCCTCGACCGCTTCATCAAGCTGAACCCGCGCCACCCCAACATCGACTACGCCCTCTACCTGAAGGGGCTGGTGAACTACAACCGCGGCCAGGGGCTGGTGGAGCGCTTCCTCCCCGTCGACCCGGCCGACCGCGACCCCGGCGCGGCGCTGCAGTCCTTCGAGGACTTCTCGCAGCTGGTGCGCCAGTACCCCGAGAGCAGCTACGCCGAGGACGCCCGCCAGCGCATGCTCTACCTGCGCAACAACCTGGCGCTGCACGAGCTGCGGGTCGCGAAGTACTACATGCGCCGCGGCGCGTACGTGGCCGCCGCGAACCGGGCCAAGTACGTGGTGGAGAACTACCCCCGCACGCCGGCGGTCCCCGACTCCCTCTCGGTGCTGGCGAAGGCCTACCGGGAGCTCGGGTTGAAAGAGTTCGCGGACGACGCTATGCGGGTGCTGCGCACCAACCACCCCGAGCACCCCGGGGTCTCCGAGGCCGGCCGCACGCTCGGCGACGGCTGACCCGGCGACGGCTGACTCGGCGACGGCTGAGGGCTGCCCCCGGCCGCCTCAGGGGGTGTAGAGCTCAGAGCGCGTCGAGGTCGCTCTCCCCGGTCCGGACCCGGACGACCCGCTCGACCGGAGTCACGAAGATCTTCCCGTCGCCGATCTTGCCCGTGCGCGCCCCGCGCACGATGGCTTCGATGCAGGCGTCGACCCGCTCGTCGGCCACCACGGTCTCGATGCGGATCTTGGGCAGGAAGTCCACGACGTACTCGGCGCCCCGGTAGAGCTCCGTGTGGCCCTTCTGGCGCCCGAACCCCTTCACCTCGGTCACCGTCATCCCGGTGACCCCGATGGCCGTGAGCGCCTGGCGGACGTCGTCGAGCTTGAAGGGTTTGATGACAGCCTCGATACGCTTCATCCGGTTCTCCCCCGCTGGCGGGTGATGGGTCGGGCTTGGCCCGAGGTGGCTGACTGGTCAGGCTTGGCCCGAGGTGGGTGATGATCAGGCTGAGCCCGAGGTGGGTGACTCGTCAGGCATAGCCCGAGGTGATCGGGTAGCGGCGGTCGCGCCCGAAGGCCCGATGGCTGATCCGCACGCCCGGCGCAGCCTGGCGCCGCTTGTACTCGTTGCGGTTGACCATGCGCACCACCCGCTCGACCGTGGCGGCGTCGAAGCCGGCGGCCACGATGTCCTCCGGGCAGCGGTCCTGCTCCACGTAGAGCTCCAGGACCGCGTCCAGCACGGGGTAGGGCGGCAGGCTGTCCTGGTCCCGCTGGTCCGGCGCGAGCTCGGCGGAGGGCGCGCGCTCGATGACGCGCCGGGGAATGACGGGCACGGGGCGGTTGCGCCACTCGGCGAGCCGGTAGACCAGCATCTTCGGCACGTCCTTCAGCGGCGCGAAGCCCCCGGCCATGTCCCCGTAGAGCGTCGCGTAGCCGACGCCCAGCTCGCTCTTGTTGCCGGTGGTGAGGACCAGGTCCCCGCTCTTGTTGGAGATCGCCATCAGGATGATGCCGCGGCAGCGGGCCTGGATGTTCTCCTCGGTGACGTCGCGGGGCAGGCCGGCGAAGGTCTCCCGGAGCGCGGCGAGGAAGGCCTCGAAGGGCCCCTCGATGGAGATGGTGTGATGGCGCACGCCGAGGGCCTCGGCCTCGGCGAGGGCGTCCTCGACGCTCATGGGCGCGGTGTAGCGCGAGGGCATCAGCACCGCCCGCACCCGCGCCGGGCCGAGGGCGTCGACGGCGAGGGCGAGCGTGAGCGCCGAGTCGACGCCCCCCGAGAGCCCGACGGCGACCCCGGGGAAGCGGTTCTTCTCCACGTAGTCCCGGATCCCCGCGGTGAGCGCCCGGTAGACGCTCTCCTCGACCGGCAGGGGCTCGACGACCGCCCCGGGCCGCAACCGCACCGGCGGGCCGGGTTCGACCTCGAGGGGATGGAGGCCCTCCACGAAGGAGGGCGCCCGCAGGGCCACCGCGCCGTCGGCGTCCACGGCGAAGGAGGCGCCGTCGAAGACCAGCTCGTCCTGCCCCCCCACGAGGTTGACGTAGGCGATGGGGACTCCGTTCTCCCGGGCCCGGCGCACGAGGACCTCCTCGCGCTCGGCCTCCTTCCCCACGTGGTAGGGCGAGGCGTTCAGGTTCAGGACGAGGCGCGCGCCCGCGGCGACCGCCTGGCGCACGGGGGCCTCGGTCCAGACGTCCTCGCAGATCGTGAGCCCCACCGGCAGCCCGTCGAGGTCGAAGACGCAGGGCGCGGTGCCCTCGCGGAAGTAGCGCTTCTCGTCGAAGACGCTGTAGTTCGGCAGGCTCTGCTTGTAGTAGCGGGCGGTGATATGGCCGCCGCGCAGGAGCGCGCCGGCGTTGTAGACGCCCTCGGGCGTGTGCTCGGGGTAGCCGAGGACGACGTCGATGCCCTGCACCTCGCGGGCGACCGAGGCGAGGGCCCGCTCCACCCGGGGGTAGAGCCCGGGGCGTAGCAGCAGGTCCTCGGGCGGGTAGCCGGTGAGCGTCAGCTCGGGGAAGACGACCAGCCGGGCGCCGAGGCGCTCGCGGGCCTCGCGCGCGCTCGCGACGACGCGCCGGGCGTTGCCGTCCACGTCCCCGACCAGGAGGTCGACCTGGGCCAGTGCGATGCGGAGGGTGGGCCCCATCGGCTTTCGACCGCAGCGGCGCGGAGGCTGCGGGCCGTCCTAGGCGCGCAGGGCCTCGGCCATCCGCCGCCCGATGTCCGCCGGCGAGCGCGTGGTCACGACCCCGGCGTCCTCGAGCGCGGCGAACTTGGCCGCCGCCGTGCCGGTCGAGCCGGCGATGATGGCCCCTGCGTGCCCCATGCGCCGGCCGGGAGGCGCGGTGACCCCTGCGACGTAGGCAACCACGGGCTTGCTCACGTGCTCGCGGATGTACTCCGCGGCGGACTCCTCGGAGTTGCCGCCGATCTCGCCCACCAGGACGATGCCCTCGGTCCTGGGGTCCGCCTCGAAGAGGGCGAGACAGTCGATGAAGCCGATGCCGTGGATCGGGTCACCCCCGATGCCGACGCACGTGCTCTGGCCGAGGCCGAGCGCGGTGGTCTGGTAGACCGCCTCGTAGTTGAGCGTTCCCGAGCGCGAGATGATGCCGACGACCCCGGGGCGGTGGATGGCCCCGGGCATGATCCCCATCTTGCAGGCGCCCGGGGTGACCACGCCGGGGCAGTTCGGGCCGATGAGCCGGGCCTCCGGGTACGCCGCGAGGGCGGCCTTGGCGGCCAGCATGTCCAGCACCGGGACGCCCTCGGTGATGCAGACGATGGTGCGGATCCCGGCGTCCGCCGCCTCGAGGATGGCGTCGGCGGCGTGGGCCGCGGGGACGTAGATCATGCTCGCGTCCGCCCCGGTCTCGCGCACCGCCGCGTGCACGGTGTCGAAGACCGGCAACCCCAGGTGGCGCTGCCCGCCCTTGCCGGGGGTCACCCCGCCCACCAGGCGCGTCCCGTAGGCGAGGGCCTGCTCGGAGTGGAAGGTCCCCTGCTTGCCGGTGAAGCCCTGGCAGATGACGCGGGTGTCACGGTCGACGAGGATCGACATCTAGATCTCCTGGCCGCGGGGCCTCGGCTCGTTCACCTTCAACCACTCGCACCCTGCGCTGCGG
Organism: Gammaproteobacteria bacterium; assembly: GCA_017999615.1. Lineage (NCBI taxonomy): Bacteria > Pseudomonadati > Pseudomonadota > Gammaproteobacteria > Gammaproteobacteria bacterium. The sequence goes on from JAGNLM010000003.1 coordinate 233,577, forward strand.
CGATCGCCTTCAGCGCGGCGTCGGTCAGGTCGCTCGCGGTGACGAGCGGCAGCCCGCTCTCGGCCAGCAGCGCGAGGCCCTGCTCGGCGTTGGTGCCCTCGAGGCGCACGACGAGGGGACGGTCGACCCCCACCTCGCGGACCGCGCTCACCACCCCCTGGGCGATCAGGTCGCAGTGGACGATGCCGCCGAAGATGTTGACCAGGATGGCCTTCACCTTGTCGTCCGAGAGGATGAGCTTGAAGGCCTCGGCGACCCTCTCTGCCGTGGTCGCGCCGCCCACGTCGAGGAAGTTCGCGGGGGAGCCGCCGTGCAGCTGGATCAGGTCCATCGTCGCCATGGCGAGACCCGCCCCGTTGACCATGCAGGCGATGTCGCCGTCGAGCGCGATGTAGTGGAGGTTGAAGCGCCGCGCCTCGGTCTCCCGGGGGTGCTCCTGGGTGGTGTCGCGCAGCTCCGCCAGGCCCTTCTGGCGGTAGAGCGCGTTGTCGTCCAGGTGGGCCTTGGCGTCGAGCGCCAGCAGCTCGCCCGAGGTCGTCACCGCGAGCGGATTCAGCTCGAGGAGGCTCAGGTCCCGCTCGTGGAAGGCCCGCACCAGCCGCGGCAGGAGCGCTGCGAGCGCCTTGCGCGCGCCCTCGTCCAGGCCGAGGGCGAAGCCGATGCGCCGGGCTTGGTAGGGCTGCAGCCCTGCGGCCGGGTCCACCGGGACGCGCAGGACCGCCTCGGGGTTCCGGGCCGCCACCTCCTCGATCTCCATGCCGCCCGCGGCGGAGGCGATGAGGGTCAGGCGCTCGCGCTGCCGGTCCACCAGCAGCGCCAGGTAGAGCTCCCGGGCGATGGCGGCGGGGGCCTCGACGAGGACCCGGTGGATGGGCTGGCCCGCGGCGCCGGTCTGGTGCGTCACCAGGCGCGAGCCGAGGAACTCGGTGGCGACCGCCTTCAGGGCGGCGAGCCCCGTGACCTTGCGCACCCCGCCGGCCTTGCCGCGGCCCCCGGCGTGCACTTGTGCCTTGACGACCCAGTGGTCGCCGCCGAGCGTCAGGGCGGCGGCCCGGGCCTCCTCGGCCGTGGTCGCGACGATGCCCTGGGGTACGGCGACCCCGTAGGTGGAGAGGAGTTTCTTGGCCTCGAATTCGTGTAGGTGCACCGGATCACGCCTGGCCGCGCGGGGATCGCCCTGGTATTGTCATGGAAAGCCTGCAGGCGCGCAAAGTCCCGCCCCAGCGAGCGTGTCCGACCCCGTCCCCGCCGCCCCCTCCACCCTCGAGCCGGAAGCGCCCCGGAGGGACGTCCGCGACACCTGGCGCCCGTTGCGCCTCTTCAACCTGTACCGCGCCGTGGTGGCTGGCCTCTTCGTGGGGATGGTGGTCGTCGACGTGCCGCCAAGGGCGCTGAGCGACCGGGACCCCGCACTCTTCTTCTATACGGCCCTCGCCTACCTCGCCTTCTCCGTGCTGAGCAGTGTCGCGATCGCGCGGCGCCGGCCGCGCTTCGAGACGCAGGTGCGGGTGCAGGTGCTGGGGGACATCGTCGCCATCGCGCTGCTGATGTACGCGAGCGGGGGGGTCGCGAGCGGGTTCGGGCTGCTGATGGTGGTGGCGGTCGCGGGGGGGAGCATCCTCACCGCCGGGCGCACCGCCGTGCTCTTCGCCGCGCTCGCCGCCATCGCGGTCCTCGTGCAGGAGGCGCTCACCGGCGGCGGGCCGCGCTCGGAGGCGGCCTACACCGAGGCCGGGGTGCTCGGCGCGGCGCTCTTCGCCACCGCCTGGATCGCCCACTTCCTCGGGCGGCGGGTGCGGGAGAGCGAGGCGCTGGCGCGCCAGCGTGGGCTCGATCTGGCGAACCTCGCCCGCCTGAACGAGCACATCCTGCAGCGCATGCAGTCCGGGATCCTGGCCGCGGGCCCGGACGGGCGGGTGCGTCTCGCGAACGAGTCCGCGCGCCGTCTGCTGGGGCTCCCCCGGCTCGACGCCGGTGCCTCGCTGCAGAGCGCCTCCCCGGAGCTGGCCGCCCTGGTGGAGGACTGGCGCCAGGACCGGGGCGTTGCGTCCCGCACCTTTCGCCCCCGGGGCGCCGGGGTGGAGATCATCGCCTCGCTCGCGGCCATCGAGCAGCCGGGCCCGCCGGCCGCGCTGGTGTTCCTCGAGGATCTGGCGAACGTCACCCAGCGGGCCCAGCACATGAAGCTCGCCTCGCTCGGGCGCCTCGCCGCCAGCATCGCGCACGAGGTCCGCAACCCCCTGGGCGCCATCAGCCACGCCGCGCAGCTCCTGCAGGAGTCGCCGGGGCTCGCCGAGCCGGACCAGCGGCTCACGCGGATCATCCGCGAGCAGTCCCAGCGCCTGAACGCGGTCATCGAGAACGTGCTCCAGCTCTCCCGCCGGCGCGACGCGGACCTCCAGCGCTTCGCCCTCGGGCCCTGGCTGGAGGCGCTCGTCGCCGACCTCTCCCGCCAGCGGGGACTCGGTGCGGAGGACGTGGTGACGGAGGTGGCGCCGCCGGAGCTCGAGGTGCGCGCCGACCCGAGCCAGCTTCAGCAGGTCGTCCACAACCTCTGTGAGAACGGCCTGCGCTACGCCAGCGCGCGCCCGCTGCTCCGCCTGCGGGCGGGGGTGAGCGCCCGGACCGAGCGGCCCTACCTCGAGGTCTGCGACAGCGGGCCGGGGCTCTCCCCCGAGGCGGTGCAGCACCTCTTCGAGCCGTTCTTCACGACCGAGAGCCAGGGCACCGGCCTCGGGCTCTACATCGCCCGGGAGCTCTGCGAGGCCAACCAGGCCGTGCTCGAGCACCTGGGCAGCGGGCCGGGCGGGCACTGCTTCCGGATCACCTTCACCCACCCGTCCCGAAGGGCCACACTGAGCGCATGAGCCGGCCCCGCGCCCTGGTCGTCGACGACGAGCCCGACATCCGGGAGCTCCTGGCCATCACGCTCGAGCGCATGGGCATCGAGGCGCTCGCGGCCGAGGACCTCGCCCGCGCCCGGGCGCGGCTCGCGGAGGGGGCCTTCGACCTCTGCCTCACCGACATGCGCCTGCCGGACGGCAACGGCATCGACCTCGTCCGGCACATGCAGCGGGTCTGCCCGGCGACCCCGGTCGCCGTCATCACCGCCCACGGCAATGTCGAGAGCGCGGTCGAGGCGCTGAAGGCCGGTGCCTTCGACTTCGTCTCCAAGCCCGTGGACCTGCAGGTCCTGCGCAACCTGGTGTCCACGGCGCTGCGGCTCTCGGGGACGCGCGCGAGCCCCCGCCGGGAGCTCGTCGGGGACTCGGCGCCGATGCAGGCGGTGCGCGCCCTCATCGCCCGGCTCGCCCGGAGCCAGGCGCCCGTGTACGTGAGTGGCGAGTCCGGGACCGGGAAGGAGCTGGTTGCCCGGCTCATCCACGAGCAGGGGCCGCGGGCTGAGGGGCCCTTCGTCCCGGTCAACTGCGGGGCGATCCCCGAGGACCTGATGGAGAGCGAGCTCTTCGGCCACAAGAAGGGCAGCTTCACCGGGGCGCTCGCCGACCGGCCCGGTCTCTTCCAGGCGGCGAGCGGGGGCACGCTGTTCCTGGACGAGGTGGCCGACCTGCCGCTCCACATGCAGGTCAAGCTCCTGCGGGCGATCCAGGAGAAGTCGGTGCGCCCGGTCGGGGCCCAGGCCGAGGTGCCGGTCGACGTCCGGATCCTGAGCGCGACCCACAGGGACCTGGCGGCGCTGGTCCGCGAAAGCCGCTTCCGCCAGGACCTCTTCTACCGCATCAATGTGATCGAGTTGCGGGTGCCGCCCCTGCGGGAGCGCCCGGAGGACATCCCGCAGCTCGCCGGGCACGTCCTGGGGCGGCTCGCGGAGCGGACCGGTGACCCCTGTCCCGCGCTATCCCGGGAGGCCCTCGCGGCGCTCGCGGGCTACCGATTCCCCGGCAACGTCCGGGAGCTCGAGAACCTCCTGGAGCGTGCCCTCGCACTCTGCGACGGCGAGGTGATCCGGCCGGAGGACCTCGGGATCCCGGGTGGCGAAGGGGTGGCCGCCGGTGGGGCGGGTGGGCCGGGGCAGTCGAGCGAAGGCGCCGTCCCCGGCGGAGCGGGGGAGGGGCGGGCGGCAGGTCTCGACCCGCTGCTCGATCAGATCGAGCGCGACGCGATCCTGAAGGCGCTGGAGCAGACCGGCGGCAACAAGACCGCCGCGGCGAAGGTGCTGGGGATCACCTTCCGGGCGCTGCGGTATCGGCTGGAGAAGCTGGGGTTGGGGTAAGGTTGTGGGAGGCGCGCCCCGCGCCGACTGCCACAACCCCGAGCCGTAGCCGCGAGAGGTCGGTCTCCTCCAAGATGCCCTGTCACCGATAAGTGACGCTCCACGTCACTCTAAGTGCCGTAGTGCGTCACCTCAGCCGCGGGCCAAGGTCGGACTCCAGCCGGCCCTAGACGCATGTCGAGCGAGAATTCCCTTGGTTTTTCTCCGTCTCGGGCGAGTGCGTCGCGCCTGGCACGTCCCCTGCTACCTAAAGCCCAGGGCGAGGCAGCCGACACACCTCACGACGTGAGCAGCCGGCACGGCCGACCGAGGACCTCCGACAGCGGCCGCCCAGACCCTGAAAGCGTCACGACAATATTCCGGGTCCCTATCCGAGGAGTTCAAGATGAGACGCATACAGCAAGGCTTCACCCTGATCGAATTGATGATCGTCGTGGCGATCATCGGCATCCTGGCCGCGATTGCGATTCCGGCGTATCAGGACTATACGGTGAGAGCGAAGGTGACGGAAGGCATCGGCTTTGCCGCTGCAGCGAAGGCCGCGGTTTCCGAATTCTACATTTCCCAGGCAGCAATGCCTGGTGACGCCTCCGCCGCCGGCTTCTCGACCACCGTGACTACCGCCAAGATCCAGAGCCTCGGTTATTCGCAGACTAGCAGCACGGTCGGCGCTATCACGGTCACCTTCAACGAGCTAGGAGGAAGTACTGCCGGCCAGACCCTGGTCTTTACGGGAACAGGTAGCGCTAACGGTGTTTCCTGGGACTGCAAGACTGGTGGGACCTTGCCTGGGAAGTATCGCCCCGCAAACTGTCGCTGATCCGTTGCGCTTGCGGAGTATTTCGCAAGTACGGGCCGGGGAGGCCACTCGTGCCTCCCCGGCCGTTCTTTTTTGGGTGGTTAGATCAGCGCGCCAGAATGAACCTAGCCCGCTCCGTTCGCTGGACGGTTGCACCAATCCTCTTCTTCGCACTTGCTCTCGCAGTCTATTGGCCAGGCCTGCAAGGTGGCTTCGTTTTTGACGACTATCCCAATCTCGTAAACAATTCCGCCCTGCACATCCAGTCTCTCGATCGGGAGAGTCTTCTTGATGCCGCCCTTTCGGCACCGGACGGAAGTGGCTCGCGACCGCTTAGCATGCTGACCCTCGGCCTGAATCACTATGCGGCGGGCCTGGAGCCCTGGTCCTACAAGCTAACCAACGTTGTCATCCACGGGATCAACGGCTTACTTGCGGCAATGTTTGTCTACATCCTGCTACTAGCGGCCAGTTCGCAGGACACCGAGGCTGTCCGGCGCCGAGCGGCCTGGGTGGCATGCATCACAGCGGCGGCCTGGGTTCTCCACCCCATCGCTCTCACTAGCGTTCTCTACGTCGTTCAGAGAATGACAAGCCTCTCCGCCACCTTCGTCCTCCTCGGTCTCGTTGCCTATTCCTGGGGCCGTTGGTGGATGATCAGGGGAGACGAAAAAGGCTGGGCCCTCGTAGTTGCAGGTCTTTTGTGCTTGCCTTTGGCGGTACTCTCCAAAGAGAACGGCATTCTGCTTCCTGTATACTGGTTCATTTTAGAAGTTGTATTCTTTCGCTTTCATTCACCTCGCGTGCGGACACGACTTGCGCTGCAGGCGCTTTTTGCGCTGTTACTCCTTGTGCCTGCAGTGGTTCTCTTCCTCTTCCTGCTCGCCAACCCGGAATGGCTTTCACAGACCTACGACTCGCGGGACTTTACGCTGGACGAGCGACTTTTGACGCAGACGCGTGTTCTATGGACATACGTCGGCTTGATACTCCTTCCGAGCGTGTCCCGTATGGGCCTTTTTCACGACAACTACTTAGTCTCGATGTCCTTGTTCGAGCCGATGACTACAGCGCTGGCATTCATTGCCTGGGTCGCGCTGATAGTCACGGCCATAGTGTGGCGTCGACGTGCGCCAGTCGCTGCCTTCGCGGTCCTCTTCTTCCTGGCCGGGCATACTATCGAGTCTACGGCCCTGGCGCTGGAGATGTTCCACGAGCACCGAAATTATCTCCCAAGCCTTGGCATTCTGCTCGCCGCAATCTCCTCTATCGTAACGGAAGAAGCCGGAGTGGACACCCTGCGCGCTCGGCAGTTGGGAGCGGTGGTGCTCATTCTTCTCTTGGGCCTGCTCACCGTATCCCGGGCTACCCATTGGGCAGACCCCCTGACCCTCAGCGAGGTGGAGTTGGCGCACAATCCGGACTCCGCGCGTACTGCTTATACAGCTGGCGTAGCGTGGGCCGCCATCGCGGAACTGGGAGCCCCTGATGCACGAAGTAAGCGAGAGGCCCGGGCGAAGGAACTCATCGGCCGCAGCCTCTCTATTGACCCGGACAAGGTGGAAGCATTGGCTGCGCTAGTGATTCTCAATGCAAAGCGGGGTAGCCTGTCTCCTGATGACCTTTGGGACCGACTGATAGTAGAGGGTCGGCGGGTACGATTGAACGCGAGCGCGGTGGACGGTTTGTCCACGCTGTTCCGATGTGCGCAAAAGGGTTCATGTCAGCTACCAAATGGCTTCCCAATGGTGTTTACCGAGGCTTTGCTCGCCAACCCCTCTTTGAAAGGGCGGTTCGGTGCGATCGTCCTGAGTAGTCTGAGCGACTTTTTCTGGCATGTAGAGAATGATTACGGCGCTGCTTATCAGCTTGCCGTGAAAGCTGCGGAAGCGGCTCCTCGGGAGGTTGTACCTCGACTGAATCTAGCCAGGATGCTTGCCGCTGCTGGACTTGACGAAGCGGCGCAAGAGGCCCTGGACGATGCTCGAGAGCGAGACTCGCTTGGCCGGTATTCCAGAGAACTAAAGGACATCGAAGGTCAGCTGAAGGGCAAAGGCATTATTCCCGATAGGGGGATCGACCTGCAGTGGCAGGCCGCTCCTACGGGAGCCCAAAGAGTTGCCCCGAGACCGGCGAGCCAAGTGTTATGAGTAATCTCAGAGTGGGCTTGCCGCCGGAGCATTCTTAGCGTAGCTGCGAGGAGAGTAGTGGCATGAGTGGGAGGCCGGAATCCTTAAGCATCGTATTGCCGGCCCGCAATGAGGCGCAAGGCCTTGCTCGCGTGCTTCCAGAGCTAGCTCGCTACTTCCCTGGGGCCGAGATCCTGGTAGTAGACGATGGGTCGACTGACGATACGGTAAAGGTATGCCACGCGGCGGGTGTCCACGTCGTGTCGCATCCATATTGTCTCGGCAATGGAGCCGCCATCAAGTCCGGGGCGAGAAATGCGCATGGTGATCTCCTGATCTTCATGGACGCCGATGGCCAGCATGACCCTGCCGACGTCGGGCGTCTGCTGGAGAAGCTGCAGCAGGGATACGAGATGGCCGTGGGCGCGCGTGTGGCTGAGACGCACGCTTCGTCGGCTCGGCGCGTGGCTAACATGCTCTATAACCGGCTTGCCTCCATCATGACTGGCTACCAGATCGAGGACCTCACGTCTGGGTTTCGGGCCGTTCGAGCCCGCCACTTTCGCAAGTTCCTGTACCTGCTCCCGAACGGCTTTTCGTACCCCACCACCAGCACCATGGCGTTCTTCCGCTCGGGGCTGCCGGTCGCTTACGTGTCCGTGCGTTCTCAGCGAAGGGAGGGCCAGAGCAAGATTCGGTGGTTGCGCGACGGTGTTCGCTTTTTTGTGATCATTTTGAAGATTGGGGCGCTTTTTTCGCCGATGCGCCTCTTCCTTCCAGTGAGCGCCGGGCTATTTGGAGTTGGTCTCTTATATTATGCGTATACGTACGTTACGCAAGGGCGATTTACGAACATGGGCGCGGTTCTGATTTTGTCATCCTTATTCATGTTCATGATGGGTATCTTGTCGGAGCAGGTCTCGTCTCTGCACTACAGGGCGGCCGACCTCGATCAAAGGCGTACGGTTCGCGACGCGCCAGAGTAGAACGCACTCCCGAGTCTCGCCGTGAAGGCTCGCGGCCGCATCCTTTCCGTGGCTACAACGCTTCCCCGCTGGGCGAATGACGAAACGCCCCGCTTCGTCCTGGATCTTGCCATCGAGCTGAATCAGCAAGGCTGGGACGTTACGGTGCTCGTGCCTCACGCGCCGGGGGCCGCTGTAAGCGAGATCCTCGAGGGGGTGTGTGTAGAACGCTTCCGTTACCTGTGGCCAGAGCGGCTGGAGACGCTAGCCGACCAGAGCGGGGTGCTTGCGAGGCTGCGGGCGAACCGATGGGAAGTCGTGAAAATCCTCCCCCTTGTGCTAGCCGAGCTCGCATCCGTGGCAAGGCGCCTCGCTCGCGGAGGGTATGATCTCCTGCACACGCACTGGATCCTCCCGCAGGGTCTCGTCGGAGCCTTGAGCGCACGGCCTCTGCGAATTCCGCATGTCCTGACAGTACACGGGGGGGACGTGTTCGGTATGGGCGGTCCGGTCATGAGCGGTCTGAAGCGGCTGGCGCTCGGTTGGGCCGACGCAGTAACGGTGAACAGCTCTGCGACACTGCGTGCAGTGAGGGAACTGGCGCCCGGTCTGGCGAGTGTCCACCGCATACCCATGGGCGTGAGCGTCGCAGGGCCGGATAGGAATAGTGAACCGGTGCAGTCGTTGCGCCAACAACTCCGGATGGGTAACGGCCCACTGCTTGCGTTTGTCGGCCGCCTGGTTCCGGAGAAGGGGGTGGACGATTTCCTTGCGGCCATCGCGGAGCTTGCCCCGGTGCTGCCTGACGTTAGGGGTGTCATCATCGGCGATGGCGCCGGGCGGGCGGCATTCGAGCGTCGGGCCAGGGAGCTTGGGCTAGCAGAGAGGGTGGCTTTCACCGGCTGGCAGCAGCCCGAGAGTGTGCGAGCCCATTTGGCGGCGGCGGACGTTTTCGTCGGTCCGTCGCGGCGGTCCCCGAGCGGGTGGACCGAGGCTCAGGGCATCGTATTCCTCGAAGCGCTGGCTGCGGGGACGCCGGTTGTAGCCTCGAGGGCGGGCGGAATCGGGGACGTGATTCAGGACGGGGAGACGGGGTTGCTTGTTGACGAGGGGGAACCTGAGCAGATTGTGGCTTCGGTTCAGCGACTTGTGGCGCACCCGGATTTTGCGGCGGGGTTGGCGAAGCGGGGCCGCGCTCGGGTGGTCAGGGATTTCTCGAAGGAAGCTACCGGCAGCGCGTTCGCAGGACTCTTTGAATCACTCATTCGAAGCAGACGGGCGATCGACTCACAAAGGGCCTTGTAGGCACGATTTCTAAGGCAGAGGACTAGCCTGACGCTCATGAGGGCGTGCGACGCACCCCGGCGCATGTAAGGTACTTTCACGCTAACGCTAGCACAGCCCTGCCGGCGGGGAGCGAGAGGGTAACGCATCCGGGCCGAGAGCATGCGAGTCGGTAGTCTGGCGCTCGCCTTCATTCGGAGCGCTCAAGGATTCGTCTAAACACCTCCCGATAGCCATCTAACATTCGGCTTTGGGTATAGCGCTGCTCGACGACCATACGGTTGTGCAGGCCCATGGCGCGGGCGCGGTCGCGATCGCGCGCGAGGGTGCGGAGCGCGGCGGCGTACGCCTTCGGGTCGTCTGCGGGGCAAAGAAGTCCGCCGACTCCGTTTACCACCGGCTCGGCATTCGATGGTATGTCACTCGCCACTATCGCTAGCCCGCTGGCCATCGCCTCCAGAAGTGAGAGGCTCAGGCCTTCCCTTATACTGGGTAGAAGCAGCGCGTGGAAGCGATGATAGAGCGCAGGCATGTCGGCATAAGGTACTCGGCCGACCGGCGTGAGGTCGGTCCATCCCGGATCAGAAATGCCGGCTCTGGCTCCGGCGGTATAGTAAATTTCGATATCTGGCCCGGCCAGGCGGGCGATCTGCGGGAGAAGATGTGCGCCCTTGCGGCGGCTGAGGTTGCCGCTAAAAAGCACGCGAAGGGGGCCTTGTGTGAGGAAGCTCTCCGACGGTCGAAAGCGAAAGGAGTCGACACCGTTTGGAACTACCACGATCGGCCGCGTGTAGTTCATGTGTCTTCGTATTAGATCAGCAGTGGATGTGCTGACCGCAGTGACGACCGTCGCCCGGCGCAGAGCGAGCCGCGTAAAGAAACGCAGGTCGGTGGCGTAATGAATCCGCTGTATCAGCGTGCTCTGTGCCCGAATGGGGCGGTCTAGCACAAAGTTATGGAAGGTCACGACAAGGGGAGTCTCACGCGGGCATAGAAACACCGAGTGATCAGGGGGTGCGTGGACAACGGCCGCGGACCTGTCGCAGTAGCGGCGCAGCATGGGGGGGCAGAATTCCCAGGACGGGGAATAGGTTTGAACGAGGTATCCGGGGATACCTCGACCCAACGTGGCATGCACCACTGCTGCTCCGCTCCCGCGTGGCACGACTCCAAGGATCCTGGGGGGGGGCGCATTCATGCGGAGGCGAAGGGCTCTAGGAGACGGTACAGCGGTGAGCGGTAGCGTACACGGGCGGCACACAGGGCCGACAGGAGGCGGCCGTTCAAGGGCCGGGTTCCAGCGCTGAGGGAGGAGGCGCGCCAGAGCTTCCAGGTGCGAAGGCCTAGGCCAGCGGCCCGGACTGCGATGAGGAACCATTGGCGGGCGAAGACCTCAGCGACCTCTGTGGGAAACGTAGCACGAAGATGCAATAGCCAAAGTTCCGCGGATCGGAGATCAGAGAGGCTGGAGAGGGGGATTGGGTCCCTCAGATGTAGGTGAACCTGGAGCTGCTCGGCCGTGTGGGGGATCCCGAGGGTGCGTAGGTAGGCGGCGCGGATGGCCCGTGCGCTCGTGACTTGAGTACGGTTGTGGGTGCGCGAGACCTGCCGGGGCGAAAGCGTATAGTCAAGCAGCACCTCGGGGACGTTGCCGAGCTGGCATGTCGGTGCAAGGCGGGTCCATAGATCGAAATCCTCGGCATGTGGAAAGTCGGTGCGATAGCCTCCGTACCGCTCGAACACCTCTCGCCGGAGCATTGCCGAAGGATGAAGGAGCGGAGGCTGAAAGAGCAGCTCTGCCCGGATAATCGATGGCTCGGTGGGTGATCGTATCACGCTCCGGGAAAGCGGGGTGACACGACGATACCATGTACCCACAACGTCTAGACCATGGGACTGCATGTATGCACGCTGGCGCTCCAAACGACGGGGGTGCGCCAGGTCGTCGTCGTCCATGCGGGCAAGCCATCGGCCCTGACTGTGCTCGACGAGCAGGTTAAGGGCACTGGCGAGCCCCTCACTCTGATTGCGGCGGAAGACGTGGATGCGGCTATCCGTGCTGGCGAGATGACGCAGCAAATGAGGCGTCTCGTCGGTAGAAGCATCGTCGAGTATAAGAAGCTCGAAATCAGTGATGGTCTGTAGCTGAAGGCTACGGATCGCGCGGCGCAGTGGGCGTGCCCGATTTTGCGTCGGAAGCAGGACACTGATATTCGCACTTGCCTGCGGCATTGTCATGGGCGGGAGCGAGCGACCCGTAAGAGAAGGTCTTCCCAAAGGGGTACGATGCGCTCGGCGCTGTAGTACTCAGCGCGCTCTTTCCCGAGTCGGGAATAGTGGACACGTCGTTCCGGCGATTGCAGAAGCTCATGCAATGCACTCTCGAAGGCGCGCTGGTCACCGTCTGGGACGAGTGCGCCGAACCGCCCCCCGTCCAGTGCCTCGCGCGGCCCGGATGGGCAGTCCATGCTGACGATGGGCACGCCAGCCTGCATCGCTTCGAGTATGGCGAGGGGAAATCCCTCATACTCGGAGCAGAGCCCGAACACGGAGGAGTGGGCGAGCCAGTTAGCCGGGTCCGGTACATGGCCAGGGAGGAACACGGTCTTGTCTACC